>JANWXX010000155.1 GCA_025057345.1 Polyangiaceae bacterium
CAAGCTCCCAGTCGCTTCGTGTCTCGTCCAAAAGGATATCAAGGAACTCGACCTGGCCCGTACGAGCAAGCTCGATCAGGTTGTTGGCCAACGATCCTCCATCGGTCGCCTGGGGGAAGACGCTGGTGGCTAGCGTATCCTCCTCGGCTAGCGGGGGGACGGGGGGTTGGGGGGGGGAAGTCGAGAGTTCCGGGATCAGCTCAAGGTGGGTATCAAGGCGGGCAAGAAGGGCAGTGAGCCGGAGTTGGATCTCTCCCAAGATCGTATGGTCTGGCGAAAGGAGACGCTGCGCCTCCCGGAGGGATTCGATGGCGTTTTGGAGGGCACCAAGACGTTCCTCAATGTCAGCTCGGGCAAGCCATGCATGTACCAAGGTTGGATCAAGGGTGGTGGCTCGTTGCAAAAGGAGGTGTGCTTCGCGATACTGGCCGACCCCGTGCAGAACGTTGGCGAAGCGAACCCACTGGGGAGCTTCCTGCGGTGTGTCTTCTCCATAGACAAGGCGATTGCGGAGCTGGTCCAGAGCATCGAGGCACCGGAGTCCTTGCGGTGGAAGGCGAAGCAGGCTCTGGTGGACTAGGCGCAGGGGGAAACAGGAATCTCCATTCGGTAGGACAAGCTGAATGCGTGAGGGGAGATCCTCGTCGGAACCAGGGTCATGCCACTCGCCGCCGAGGCGTTTGCGGAAGGTTTCCCCTACATAGCTGCCGAAGAGGAGAAGCTGATCTTCCAGTTCAAGGTCGAAGATGTCCGGGAGCTCACCTGCGGGCAAGAGCACTCCAAGGTAGCAGTCGACTCCAGCGAGGGAAGCCGGGGAGAAATCGAGGGGGATCCCGAGCTGTCCCATGCGACGTGCAGCTTCGTAGGCAATCCGCTCATGGACAAACACCGGCCTGCGGATTACTCCGGGCTTGTGCAGAGGCAGGCAACGCGAAGAAGATGATCTTCTTTGCGGAGGCCTTGATGAGCGTGTGCTCATTCTTACTAGCGTATCGCCCTAGCAACGGGTGTTGCAACAACGGTCGGTTGCAATCCTGGTCAGGTCAGTGCCCAGATGTCGTACAGGGTATGGGTCCAGACCGCAGGCGCGAAGCCTCGGAAACCGTAGATGAGGGTGAAGACTAGACCACAAATGGTCCGGAAGAGGAAAGGCTTGAGCGCGAAGGGCTCACCCATGGCACCTAGGTGGTGCCAGAGGGAGAATCCGACGGCGCATACCAGCGCCCAGAGCGGGTAAACCAACCAGGGAGACCACTCATCGAGGGAGAGGATCAGTCGGGCACCAAGGCCGAAGGCGATCACCCGGAAGGCGATCTCCTCGTAGAACCCTGCCCCCACGGACATCACGACAGCACCGAAGATGGAGGACTGCGCATCGGGGAAGGGGCCGAGAGGAAGGAACCCAACGATAAGGGAGGCCACGGTGCGCATGGCCATGGCGTAGAGAATCCCCTCGATGGCAACGAGGACGAAGCTTTCCCAGCGGAGTTTTTCCCGGTGGCCGAAGAAAAGCAGCCCAAGGGTGATGGTAGATCCTAGAGCCAGAGTGAGAACCAGGTAGAGGCCCAGGTTGTTGGCTGCCAGGGCTGTGAGCTGGGAGGTGACCAGATCCGCTGCGTTACGCACCGGAAGGAATACAACCCCCAAGTGGTAGATCACGAAGAGAGGCAGGGTGAGGGCGAGGTCCGTGACTGCGTCGGTGCGGGTGGTCCCGGCGACCAGCGAACGTCGCGGGGGCATGCTTGTCATGGTACCACCGTAGGGCGAATCTTGTAGATGGTGACCATCACCCAGAGCACCCAGAAAAACAGGATCAGAATGAAAGGGACATCCCGTAGCATCTCCTGAGTGGGAGACTCGGCCTTAGGGCGTCCCGTGACGATCTGGAGGAAGCGCGCCATCCCCAGGATCGTGAACCCAGTGGAGGGCCATAGCCAATCATTGTGGAAAAATTCTCGGGTTCGGGGGTCCAGCGTATAGGCTAGGTAGGTTCCTACCGTGGCTACTGCAGTGACGCCCAGCGCCAGGTTCAGGCCTCGTTCGCTGTAATCTTTGAGGCTCTTGCGGGTTGCTAGCGCCAGTTCGTGGCGCCGCTTTCCAAAACCAAGGAATAGGGCCAGAAGGGCCGTGCACAAGAGCAGGTAGTTGCTGACCTTGATCCCAGTGGCCATCCCCCCTGCTACCACCCGAAGCACGAAGCCGGCTGAGATCAAGGTTACGTCCAAGTAAGCGACGTTCTTCAGGCGGAACGAGTAGGCAACGTTCTGGATAAAGTAAAGGAGGGCTACCAGAGCAAACCAAGGGCTTAGGAGCAGACCTCCACCCAGCGAGAGGAGCACCAGCCCCATCGCAAGCCTCTTGGCCATCCTTTCCGACACCCGCCCTGATGCAATCGGCCGGAAACGCTTGACCGGATGGCGTCGATCGCTCTCCACGTCCACCAAATCGTTCATCGTATAGACCGCTCCTGCCAACAGGCAGAAGGTCAGGAAGGCGCCCAGCGCAGTCAGGAGCAGCGAGGTCTGAAAGATGTCCTTGGCAAAGAAGACCGGCGCCAAGACGAAGGTATTCTTCATCCATTGGTGAGGGCGCATCGTCTTGAGGACACCACCTAGCCGCCAGAGGAGCGAGCCCTGGGGCGCTTCAGGGAGCAGGGGAAGTTCCGCCTCGCCGGGGGGGGGGACAGGAGTCGGTTCGCGGATTTCGGAGGGAGGAGGAGTCGAGGTCACGGTGGGCTCAGAAGAAGACCTGGGTGCGCAGCCCTACCTCGTGGAGCTGGTGAGCACCGGAGCGACCGACCAGATTGCCAGGGGCGACAGCCAGGTTGGAGGGGTCGAGCTGCGGAACGCTGGAATTGGGAAAGATGCTGGTGTTGTAGTGAAGCAACACCGCCATGTGGCGCCCAGCATAGTAATTGAAACCGGCGCCGAAGCCCCGTACCTTGATGTCCCGAGAAGGGCGATCGTCCCCAGGGGCGCTCAGCCGGTTGCCGGGGGCGTAGGTGGCGTTCAAGGACTCCAAGCGGAGCGTTAGCAACAAGCCTCGCTCGTCTAGAGGGCGTAGCCCCCGAGGGAAGCGCACCCGCGTTGGCCGGAAGAAACCTGCGGGCTCCAGAAGCGCTGGAGAGCCCAGCAGCCATACTCCCAGGTGCGCGTAAAGTGCGTTCCCTTCCAGAGTACCAAAGCGCTCGCTGGAGGAGAATTCCTGACCCGCGAGGGACTCTCGCGTGTTGCGCCGGGTATGGAGAAACTCTAGACGCAGGTCGAACTGGGAGACGGGGATGCGTACCTCCCCGGCAAAGGCGAACTGGCGGCCAGACGGTAGGATGGAGATCTCCTCAGAGCCTTGCCCACGGCGGGCTTCCCAAAAGGCGAAGCCTCCCTCTGTGGTGAGGGGAGCCAGAGGAGTGCCCACCCGGTCGAGCTGACGGGTTCCGTAGAGGACACTGCCCCCAATCTGGATGTGCTGAGCGATGGAAGGAGTGGCCCCCAAGGGTCGAAACACAGCTCGCCCCACCACATCCACAGCTCGGTCGACGTTGGCTCGACGACCGTCGCCCCCAAAGATCCCGACCTCGTAGGAGAAGACACTGCGGCGACTGTCTCCCCACACCATGGCCCCCAAATCCTTGTCGTCGGGCAGCACAAAACGTACCGCCAGAGGGCGCTCCATCCAGGGAAGGTAGGGCTCAAAAGTGCGGTTGGCCTGGGAGAAGGGGAGCAGCTGCTGGCCTAGCGACAGGCGCAGCAACCTGTGAAACTCGATATCGACAAGGGCATACTCAACTTGCGGGGAAGATCCTGCAAACTCTCCGCTCAGGTAGAAAGACCAAGCCTGGTGGATCTGTCCGCCAAGATCCAGGCGCGCCCGGCGCACCGCAAGCCTCGGCTGCAGCGCCTCACCTCGGGGGCCTGGTACATCCGCTACCCCGCGCCCCAAGCTTGCGCGAGCATCAAGCTGGAGCAGACCCCCCGGGAAAATACGCACCCGATCTTCTGGATCCCGCAGGTAGAATCGTTCCTGGTGGAATCCCGCGAGTGGGAAAGCATCCCGGGCGAAAATCGAAGGAGTGTAGGTCACCTCGTCGCTGGGAGCTCGCCGCGGCCCTCGGTCATCGGGTTGCACCGGTGTAGGAGCGATGGACCCCGGTTCGGGCAACGTGACCGGGGGCCCCTCAGCAGCAACGCGGGGCGCGCCAAAGAGGACCGCGAGGGCCAGGGGGAGGCTTGGGCGCAGGGACATACGAGCCCTGGCCGTTAGCACAGCGGACCGGAGCCGGACACCTTCCTCGCAGAAACTTCATGGCCGGGCTATCGTGGGCTTAGAACCGAATGGACACAACATGCCCTCCGGAACGTTCCAGGTCGCGGGGGCGGCCATGACGGAGTCGTACAGGGACATTGCTGGCTCCGACTCCCCTTTGGCTCGAACCGTCGAGCTGCTGGCAACCCACCCCCATTTCCACCACCTGGTGCTGCTGCGACCTCATCCGCTGCTGGCGTTGATTCGCAACCAGGAAGGGGGAGGGCTTCTAATAGCTCCAGCGGAGGTGTGGGGCCACCAACGCGAGGTGCTTCGCCCCTATGCTACTCGTCTGGCGGAAGGAGAACTGGCGGTCATCCTCCTTGGTTCCCCCCGGGAGATTGACCTCCACGCCACCGGTCGTAGCCTGGTCGCTCTTCTCCCAGAAGAACCCTCCGCCGATGAGCTGGCGGTGGCGCTCCAGACCGGCTTCTCCCTCCTGGAGGCGCGTTCTCGGGCTGAAAGCCGGGGCAAGCATCTCAAGCGCTACCGCTACGAGCTTAGCGAGCTGATCGAGATCTCGAAGGCGCTCACCACCGAGCGAGAGATCGACAAGCTGCTCAACCTGATCCTCGAAAAAGCACGCTTCATTACCGGAGCCGATGCTGGATCCATCTACGTAGTCGAGGGCGATGACCCGGATCTCCACCGGCGCATGCTGCGCTTCAAGCTATCGCAGAACGATTCGGTGAAGTTCGACTCCCGTGAGTTCACCGTGCCCATTAGCCCACGGAGCATCGCCGGAAGTGCTGTCCTCCACCGAAGCGCCATTAACCTCGTGGATGTCTACGACATCCCTCCCAACCTTGGTTACTCCTTTGATCCAAGCTTTGATCGTCGCATTGGCTACCGCACTCGCTCCATGCTGACCGTCCCTCTTATCAACCACCGGGGTGACGTCACAGGGGTGCTCCAGCTCATCAACAAGAAGCGTGACCCAAGGGCTCTCCTCCGGGATCCAGAAGACACAGATACCCAAGTGATCCCTTTCGATGAGCGTAGCCAGGAGCTTCTGGAAACCCTTGCATCCCATGCAGCCATTGTCCTAGAGAACGCCCTGCTCTACGCGGAGATCACCGCACTGTTCGAGGGCTTCGTTAAGGCTTCGGTATCCGCTATCGAGCAGCGTGACCCTACTACGAGCGGTCACTCTCGCCGCGTTGCTGATCTGACCGTTGCTTTGGCTCGCGCTGTCGAGTTGGAAACCTCCGGCCCTTACCGCGATATCTCCTGGACCCTCCAGGATATCCGCGAGATTGAATACGCATCCCTCCTCCACGATTTCGGGAAGATCGGCGTTCGGGAGCAAGTGCTGGTCAAGGCCAAGAAGCTCTACCCGGGTCAACTCGAAACCATCCGGTTGCGTATTGACTTTGCCCTTCGAACCTTGGAAGTCGAGGCCCTCTATCGCCGCCTCCGTGCCGTCGAGCGAGGCGCTTCCCGGGAGGAAATCGACGAAATCGAGGCCGCTTTTGAGAGGCGCCGTGCCGAGATGGAGGCCTCTTGGCAAGCCATCGTCGCTGCCAACGAGCCCACAGTCCTCCAGGGGGGCGACTTTGCCAAGATCGAAGCAATCTCTCGCGAAACCTACACTGATCTCCTCGGTAACCCCAAACCCCTGCTCACCCAAGAAGAGCTCTGCTGTCTTAGTGTCCCTCGGGGCTCCCTGACCGGCCCTGAGATCGAAGAGATCCGCAGTCACGTTACCCACACCCGGAATTTCCTTCGTACCATCCCCTGGGGCTCCTCCCTTCGTCGTGTCCCCCTCATCGCAGCCGCTCATCATGAGCGCCTGGATGGTACCGGCTACCCGGATCGTCTACGAGCCGAGCAGATCCCTCTCCAGTCGAAAATGATGAGCATCAGCGACATCTTCGATGCTCTCACCGCTGCCGACCGCCCTTACAAGCGCGCTGTCCCCTTGGAGCGTGCCCTGGACATCCTCCAGATGGAGGTCAAGGAGCATCACATCGATGGGGAACTGTTCCGCATCTTCTGCGAGGCTCGCATCTGGGACTGCCTCCATCGCTCCTGACCCTCCTCTCGACGGAGCGAGGTGCCGTTGACCTGCGGGAGCTGAGCAAGGGGTGCTTCGCTGGTTCCAAGGCGCGGTGTACAGTCGGTGCTGATGGAACCTCTCCTGATCGCTGGGGTCGCAGCGCTTGGTGGCCTCGCAGGCATAGCCGTGCTGGATCGCCTCCAGAAGAAACACACGATCAAGAGCAACTTCCCCCTGGTGGGGCGCTTTCGTTACTGGGCCGAGAAGGTTGGTCCTCCGCTGCGCCAGTACATCGTGACCGGCAACGACGAAGAGCGACCCTTCTCTCGGGATCAACGCCGCTGGATCTACGCTTCCGCCAAGAGGGAGAACAACTACTTCGGCTTTGGCACCGACAACGATCTAGAGTTGACCCCCGACTACCTCATCATCCGCCAAGCGGCATTTCCCCTCCAGACACCCCACAAGGGCGACCCGGGCTACGACCCGGGCTACGCCTGCCCCGGGGCCAAAGTCCTCGGTGGCTGGCGCGGCCGTAAGAGGGCCTTTCGCCCCCCGTCCCTCGTGAATGTGAGCGCTATGAGCTACGGCTCTCTCTCCAGCGCCGCAGTCCAAGCCATCAACCTTGGAGCTAAGATCGCAGGTGCCCTCCACAACACCGGAGAGGGGGGCATCTCCGACCATCACCGCAAGGGAGGAGAGCTCATCTGGCAGCTCGGTACCGGCTACTTTGGGTGTCGGGATGAGCGAGGGCGTTTCAGCTTGGAGCGGCTTCTGGAGAATCTCCAGACCGCTCCGGTTCGAGCTATCGAGATCAAGCTTTCCCAGGGTGCCAAGCCGGGGTTGGGAGGAGTGCTTCCAGCAGCGAAGATCACCCCTGAGATCGCCAAAATCCGACAGATCCCTATGGGTCAGGATTGCATCTCCCCGGAGGCCCACTCCGCCTTCCACGATGTGGATTCCATGCTCGACTTTATCGAGAAGGTTGCCGATGCGACCGGTCTTCCGGTGGGCATCAAGAGTGCTGTGGGGGAGCTCTCCTTTTGGGAAGAGCTAGCTCGGCGGATCGACTCCACCGGACGAGCCCCTGACTTTATCACCATCGATGGAGGGGAGGGGGGAACCGGTGCTGCCCCTCTGGTCTTCTCCGACCACGTCTCCATGCCCTTCAAGCTTGGCTTCTCCTCTGTGTTCCGAATCTTTGCCGAGCGCAACCTCGACCAGAAGATCGTCTTCGTCGGCTCGGGAAAACTCGGCTTCCCCCAACAGGCCATGCTGGCTCTGGCGATGGGCTGCGACATGGTCCACGTTGCCCGGGAGGCCATGCTCGCCATCGGCTGCATTCAAGCCCAGGAGTGTCACACAGGGAGATGCCCCACCGGTATCGCCACCCAGAACCCATGGCTCGTCGGTGGCCTCGACCCCCAGGACAAATCCGCCCGTCTTGCCAACTACCTTATCACCTTGCGCAAGGAGCTGCTCTCCTTGGCACGGGCCTGTGGTCAGCCTCACCCGGCTCTGGTTTCCCTCGACCACTTCGCCTTCGTCACCGGTTTCACCTGCCGCTCTGCCGTCGAGGTGTTCGGCTACCAGCCGGGTTGGGGGCTCCCCGGGGAGGAGGATCAACAGACCCTCCGGCGCTGGGCCGAGCGCCCTGGAAGTTGATTGTCCTCTCCTCTGGCCCAACCAGCGAGCGCTATAGGGGGCTCACGGGGTCGTCGCTTCGGGCGCAGCGAAAACCGATCCAGGACATACGCTCCTCAGGAAGCGCCATCAGCCGCGAGGCCCCTCGAAGCCAGGGGACTCCGTGGAGATAGCTGCCCCCCCGAATGACTCGGAACGGGCTCTGGCTGCTTGCTGGCCCCTTGGGATTCGTCACCGCAGCCTCGCTGTACCGCGGCTCGTAGAGATCCGCTACCCACTCGGCTACGTTTCCGGCTAGGTCGTCGATGCCATCCGGGGTCCGCCCGTCGGGGAAGCTTCCTACCGGTGCCAACTCTAGGTACCCATCCTGCTCGTCGTGGTCGAGCGTAGACATCCTCTCCCGAAGTTGTCCTCGAAGGGGGTTATGGAAAACGCGAAACGTGGTCCCAAGCCTGCCGTGGTTGGAGGCGCGACGGTTGTAAGCATGGCCCCAGGGGAAGGTGCGACCGGCAAGACCTCGGGCAGCGCGCTCCCACTCGGCCTCAGTGGGTAGTCGCTTGCCGCGCCAGGCGCAGTAGACCCGGGCATCCTCCCAGCTCACATAGCTTACGGGAAAGCCGGGGTTGGCGAAGCGGCGCGCCCCTGCTTCGTAAGGAGGTTTCCGGCATGGCCCCACCTCGGTACACCGCAGGTATTCCTCCACGGTGATCTCCCGCTGGTCGATCCAGAAAGGAGATAGGGTGACTGGGTGAGGCTCCATCTCGTTGCCCAGCAGATCTTCGGGTCGAACCCCCTCGAGCGTCCCATGGAGCTGCATCTCCCTCAGCAGGGGAAGCTCACAGGCACCAGCCTTGGCCTCCAGCTTGCACAGCTCCTTCGCTCGGAGCAGGTCGTGCATGGTTGATCCCATGATAAAGGTACCGGCTCCGATACGGATCTCAGAGGGGGGGGGCGCCTTGAGCACCAAGAAACCTCCGGGCAGCCCGCTTGCCGTTGGAGCTGAAGGGAGGAGGGTCGGGCGCGGATGTGGACGGCGAGGACGTGCTCCCGTGGTTGGGGTCGTAGCCAAGAGCAGGGCTGCTGCTGCTACCGCCAGTGACCAGGGAAGCACCCGTAGAATCACGGCCCAAGGAGGATTTGCATGGGTCGCTCCAGGAGCCCCCGCAGCTCAGCGAGAAAGCGAGCACCTACGGCTCCGTCGATGACCCGGTGATCACAGGAGAGGGTCATGGCAAGGCGCTTCCCTGGAACCACGGCGCCGTCCCGTACCACCGGTTCATCCCGTACTCGACCCACCGCCAGGATAGCTCCCTCGGGAGGGTTGATGACCGCGGCGAACTCGTCGATGCCGAACATCCCGAGGTTGGAGATGGAGAAGGTACCGTTGCTCATCTCCTCGGGAGCAAGCTTTTTCGCCCTGGCGCGGGCGGCCAGGTCGCGGATCGCTCGACGGATCTCCAGCACACTTCTCCGGTCGGCATCCCGAAGCACCGGGGTCACCAGCCCCTCCGGCACGGCGACCGCCACGGAGATGTCAATCCGCTGATGTACCAGAATCGCATCGTGGGTGAACTGGGCATTGCACTCAGGAACCCGCCGCAATGCCGTCGCACAAGCCTTCACGATCAAGTCGTTGAGGGAGATCTTCTCCGGCTCTTCTCCCTTCCGCGTCGCTGCCGCGATTTCTCCGTTGATCTGTTCCCGAAATGCGGTGAGAGCCTCTGCGTCCACGTCGATGTTCAGGTAAAAATGCGGGACGGTTTGCTTCGATTCGGTCAGCCGGCGAGCAATGGTCTTCCTCATCATGCTCAGCGGTCGTGTTTCGGGGGGGAGGCCTCCCGCCACGACGGCAGGAGCTGCAGGGGGAGCAGGTACCGCGGGAGCAGATGTCCCGGCAGGAGGTGGGGGCGTGGGAGCAGCCGGAGGGGCAGCAGGGGCCGGGGCGGCGGCCTGTGCGGGTGTGGCGGCACGGATATCGGATGCTGGTCCGACGGGAGGGGCAGCCGGGGCCGGGGTGGCGGCCTGTGCGGCAGGGGCCAAGGGGGGGAGGTCCCTCGCTATGATCCTCCCTCCTGGCCCTGACCCTTGGAGGGAGCGCAGATCGAGGTTGTGCTCCCGAGCCAATTTGCGCACATAAGGCGAAGCTTTGATCCGCCCGGTCGTCTCCGTCTCGGGAGCTGGGCTCGTCCTGGTGGTCACGCTTGGGCTCGTGCTCGTCTGGGGGGCTGCCCCTGCCCCCGTCGCCAGAAGGTGGGAAATATCCTCGCCAGGAGCGCCAAGGATGGCGACGGGCTGGCCAAGCTTTACGAAGCTCCCGGCGGGAACGAGAATCTTGAGCAGCGTCCCCTTGTCGAAGGAGCGAAACTCCATGGTCGCCTTGTCGGTTTCGACCTCAGCGAGGAGGTCATCGACG
>JANWXX010000156.1 GCA_025057345.1 Polyangiaceae bacterium
GAACAACGCGATGCCCGATCGATCGGTGTGCGCGAAGAGCACGCGAGGGTCGCGCGAGGCGGGCTCGGGGGGCCGTCGACGTGCGAGAAACCCAGGCGTCGGCCTCGGCATCGCATGCCCCCAGCGCATCACGTCCACCCGGGTCACCAGAGAGGAGAGCCCCCGGTGAGCCGGCGCCAGATCGGAGAGGGCAAGGTCCGCAAGGTTGGCGTGCTCCGCTTCGAAGAGGCGTCGTCGACCAACCCCTGCGTCGCTGTCGGTGTAGGGATAATAATAGGTCAGAATGGTTGGCCCCTCGTCAATCTGTGCTTGGTGGGTCGCCACCACGTAGCCCAGCGAGGGGCTGTCGTAGAGCACGTTGTCCCAGGCCATCGGAGCCCCGCGAGAAGAGGGGCGAGCCCGCAGGTGCAGGTTGGCCACCATCCAGGCACCGTACACGAAGGCGGACGGCCAGCTTGGGCGATCTTCACGCACTTGGCGTAGAACCTTAGGTGCCAGAAATTTGGGTGCTGCAAAGATAGCCCGCTCGGCCACGATACGTACGACCTCATTCCGAACCCGATCGAGGGCCATAGCTTCGACCTGCTCCCCCACGGTGGCTAGGTCTACCAGCAAGTAACCCGTGCGCCGACGGTGGCCCACGGTTTGGGTCAAGTGCTCCACTAGACGCCCATTCCCGTTGGTCCAGGTGAACAGCGGGGCAGACTCAGAGCCATCAGGACCGAGGCGGGAGGCGAAATAAAAGAGCCCTGCCCAGGCGCTCGTATCGTTGGCCCGTAGACCATAATCGTCGCGGCAAGCGTAGTCGACGTACCAGCGGAGCCGCTCGCTGGAATACCCGTGGGCAGTCATCCACTGAGCCATGCTCTGCTGATCCAGCTCAGTGAACAGAGGATCGTCAGAGCCCAGCTCCATAGGGAGGGTAAAGGGGCGACGACCGCGACCATCCCGGCGCCGGGAAAGCTCTAGAATTTCCCGCTGAAACTGGGCAAACTGGGCTAGATCCTCGTTGCTGGCGCCGTGCCTAGGGAAGAGCCCCTCGTGCCAGATGCCATCAAAGAAGAGACGCTCCTCCGGTTCGCGGACCACCATGCCCTCGGCAGGGATGAGCTGTCCTTGGTCGTCAACGCCCTCAATGGCGTTCATCTCCCGCAGCAATGTGACAAGGGCCACGTTCTCGACGTGGGGGACCGGAACATAATGAGCACCCCAGGGGTAGGGAACTACGCCGTCCCGGCCGAAAGAAGATGTTCCACCAACTTCCTGCTCCAGTTCAACCACCAAGAAGTCATGGAACTGGAGCCTCACCAAGCGCCAACCGGCTCCGAGCCCACTGGGCCCCCCACCTACGATCAACACACGAGTCCGCTCGGTCCGCGTGGGCTCCCCGAGTAGCTCAGGGTTCCGAAGCCGGTGACCTACCTCGGCACTGGCCCCCCGAATCTCTCCAGGGACGCCACGCCACGGCCTCCGACAAGCAGACTGAGCTGCTGCCGCGCCCAGCAGAGATACCAGGAATTCACGGCGAGTAGACCGATTCATCGGCGTTGAATCCTGGAGACTTCTACGGTTTCATCCCAGTTGGCGTCGTAACCCTCGTAGTGGATGCGGTACCGCTCGTTCCTAAGAACCTCCAAGACGATGGCAGGGTAATAGGCGCCTTTCCACTCAACCTTAACACGATCCCCCTGACGGAACGTGCTCATGGGCATCTTGTCACCAGAGTTCATCCGGGCCCGCACTTTCGGGGGCGGAGGCGGGTGAACCACATGCCCCTTGACCTTGCCCTTGATCCGCGTAGAAGGCACACTCTCATCCCAGATGGATTCATACCCCTCGAAGTGGACGCGGAAGCGTGCTGCCGACTCGATCATGAGGATCGACGCGGGGTATTCATTGCCTTCCCATTCCACCAGAACCCTGTCCCCCACCCGGTAAGGGTTGGAGCAAGCCGCCAATGCCAGCGCTGCTCCGAACAGCATCCTCACTCGCATGATGCTACTTGGTATCCTCCTCGCAGGCCGTCAGCGCCAGCGGAGATCGCAGGGTCGCCGCGCGGATCCCCACCAGCCCCCCCGCTAGCGCCGCGGTACCCAGCAGGCCCCAGACCAGCGGGAGCGGCTCCTGAGGTTCGCCCAGCCGCACCCAGCCTCCCAGCAAAGCGATGGTGGTCACAGCGTTGAAGGCCGTGTGAGCCGCCAGCGACACCCAGGTGGAGCCAGCCCAGAGGCGCAGAACCCCAAGCACCAGGCCGCAGAGGGCAGCGTTGAGGGCGTAGCGAGGCTCCTGGTGAAGAAAGGCGAAGGAACCAGTGGTGATTAGCACCGTGGGTAGCGCCCTGTAGGATCGGCGCAATACGCGGAATAGAGCGCCCCGACAGAAGATCTCCTCGACGGTAGGCCCCAAGAGCGTCGCAGCGAACAAGAAAGCTGCCTTGTGGCCAGTGGACTTGAACACAAAGAGGGCAGCCTGACGCTCTTGCTCCTCAGGGGAAAGCGGCCAACGCCGAGTCACGAGCCCATCAACCCACTGGGCAGGGAGCTGAAGCAGCACTCCGACCCCGAGCCCTGCCAACACCAACCACCAAGGCACCGACCGAGCCCCGATGACATCGAGGACATCTCGAGTAGGCAGATGGACCCGAACTAGAAGCCAAGTGCCCAAGGACAGCGCCAGACTGTAACAAACCTGGAGGTTGACTAGCTCCTGGGAGAGCCCTGGACGAAAGGAGGCACTGAGGCTCAGGATCAAAGCAAACAACAGGACGACCAGGCATGTCCAACCGACAGCGCCGATCAGGGACAAAGTCCGGTCGGAGGGGGGAGCGCCGGGAGCATCACGTTCAGGCATGGTGACCCTGCCTTGCCACCCCCGACGCTCCGAGGGAAGTTAAGCGAGGACGGCGCCGGCGAAAGAAGGCACCCATCGCCAGGGCGAGGCCGCCGAGGCTCCATGCGGCCGGGGCCTCCCCGCCCTTCGCCTCGGAGCACGAGCAACCCCCCCCGATCCACAGCCGCAGGGTTCTCCAGCGCCGCGGTCTTCCCCGCACTGCCACCAGAGCCACCGCTGCCGCCGCTAGCGCCCTGGCCCGCGCCGCCCTGACCAACCTGGTCCGTGGAGCCACCGGTCCCGCCTCCGCTGGCCCCGCCCTCACCGGCGCTGCTGGCTTCCCCCGCGCTCCCTCCCGCTGTAAAGCCCCCCTGGCCGCCCTCATCACAGGCGTTGCCCTGGCCGTCGCCGTCGGCATCTTCCTGACCGGGGTTGGCAACCAGCGGACAGTTGTCCTTGTCATCGAAGACATCGTCGCCGTCGTCGTCTCCGTCGCAGGCATCACCCTGGCCGTCCTCGTCGGTATCTAGCTGATCGGCGTTGGCAGTCAGCGAACAGTTATCCTTGTCATCGGAGACATCGTCGCCGTCGTCGTCTCCGTCGCAGACGTCGCCCTGACCGTCCTTGTCCGTGTCGAGCTGGTCCTTGTTGACGACGAAGGGGCAGTTGTCGTCGGGATTGAGGACACTATCGTCGTCGATGTCGTTGTCGCATGCATCGCCGATCTTGTCCCCGTCTAGATCCTTCTGGTCGGCATTGGGGGTGGATGGGCAGTTGTCGCAGACATTCCCGAAGCCGTCGCTGTCACTGTCATCCTGGCTAGGTTTGTTGATCCCGGGGCAGTTGTCCTTGCTGTCCTTGATGCCGTCGCAGTCCGAATCGTCCTGCTCAATGGCGATGATGAAGGAGGTGACGTTCTCGTTGTTGTTGTTGGTGGCCCGGAAGCGCCATGTACTCAAGGCCGAGGAACCCGCGATCGAGATCAGCTCGTCGGAGAGCCGAGAATTGTTGCTTGTACCGACGGCCTTGGGCTCGGTGTAGGTGAAGCTGTCGCCATCGAGCCCGATGAAGTTCCCAGAGACATCGGTGCCGAAGGAACCTACGGTGATCAGCGAGTTCCAGTCTTGCTGGCCGCAGCTAGCCACGCATGGCTGCCCATTGTCCAGGCGCCTCGAGTCGTCGCGGCCGCCGATCAGGGTGGAGATGGTCTGGAAACCGCTGCCGGTATCCGCCTGGAGAACCCCTTGCGCCTGCTCGTCGGAGCACTCAAAGACCATCCCCAGGGAGAAGATTGCCGTGCGCGTGCCCACGGCGCACACCGGGAGCCCGGTGATGTCGAAGGTCACACCGGAGGCGTTGAGCCCCTGGTAATCGACGAAGAAGGAGAGGTGCCGGATGTTGGGCTGGGAGAGATCCTTGTAGATGACCACCAGCTCCTCGCCTGCCAGTCCGACAGTGCCGTGTGATCGCCTCCGAGACAGGGGGGTTGCTACCATACCAGATAAACGCCTTTGGGAAAGAAAGCCACTAGCATACCAGAGGAGCCCCGCTGCCCTACGAGGAATCTCGGTGATAAGATCGGTCGCAGCTTGGGAGCAAAGCCGCGGCGGATCACCGTGTCGTAGCGCAGTTCGCGGTCGGTGTGGGGGTAGTCGAGGGTGCAATGCAGCCCTCGACTCTCCTTGCGGTTCATGGCGCAGGCTACGATCAGTTCAGCTACGGTAGCAATGTTGCGCAGCTCCAGCAGGTCACGGGTCACGAGGTGGTCCCAGTAATACTGACGAATCTCCTCCTGAAGCACCTGGATGCGGCGCATGGCGCGCTCTAGGCGCTTGGTGGACCGAACGATGCCAACGTAGTTCCACATCAAGCGGCGGAGTTCCTCCCAATTCTGAGTAATGATGACCGCCTCGTCGCTTGGAGTAGCGTTACCGGTTTGCCAGCCAGGGACAGAGGGAAACGGCTCCCTACGAAGATCTTCGAGGAGGCTGGCCAGCTTGGCGGCAGCGCGGTGACTGAACACGAGGCCCTCCAGCAGCGAATTAGAAGCCAGACGGTTGGCACCATGAAGCCCTGTGCAGGCACATTCGCCGATGGCCCAGAGCCCCGGAACAGTGGTACGGCCATGGAGGTCGGTGGAAATCCCTCCACAAAGGTAGTGGGCCGCAGGAACTACGGGGATGGGTTGGGTGGTCATGTCGATACCGAAGCGGAGGCACGTCGAGGAAATTCCCGGGAAGTGCTTCTGGAGGAAGTCAGCAGGCTTGTGGGTGATGTCAAGGAGCACGTACTCGGAGCCGGTACGCTTCATCTCATAGTCGATGGTGCGGGCCACCACATCGCGCGGGGCAAGATCACCTCGAGGATCATGGTTCTTCATAAAGGGGGTTCCATCCGGCAGCCGCAGGATTCCACCCTCCCCCCGCACCGCCTCGCTAATGAGGAAGCTTTTCGCCTGCGGGTGAAACAAGCAGGTAGGGTGGAATTGATAAAATTCCATATTGGCGATCTCGGCTCCGGCCCGGTAGGCCATGGCGATGCCATCGCCGGTAGCTACATCGGGGTTGGTGGTGTAGAGGTAGACTTTGCCCGCCCCCCCAGTGGCCAAGATCGTCGCTCGCCCCAACAGCGTCTTGACCTTTCCCGCACGCTCATCAAGCACATAGGCTCCCCCACAGCGCTCCGGTCCGCCAAACTTGGAGAGCATGATGAGATCGATGGCGGTGTGGTACTCAAGGATCGTGATGCGGGGGTTGCTGCTGGCCGCATCCACCAGGGCTCGCTCGATCTCCTGGCCAGTCATGTCGTCCGCGTGGGCGACACGACGAGCGGAGTGCCCTCCCTCCAAGGTGAGATCAAGATCCGGGTGCCCCTCGCTGTCGTGGCGAGCAGGGGTGAAGCGCACCCCCCAGCGGAGCAGATCCTGGATGCGCTCCGGCCCCTCCTTGACACAGAGCTCGACGACAACCTCGTGGCAGAGGTCAACACCAGCCACCATCGTATCCCGAATGTGAGCCTCAAAGGAGTCCTTCGGGTCAAGAACTGCGGCGATGCCTCCCTGGGCGTAGCGGGTGTTGCACTCGTCCTTCTCTCGCTTGGTGACCACGATGACCTCACCAAGCTCAGCCGCCTTGAGCGCGAAGGAGAGGCCTGCAATCCCGCTGCCCAGCACCAGAAAATCGCACGAGATGGCATCCGTCATGAGGGGCCCACTGTAGCATTGACGCAACGTCCCGCGGGCACTACCGAAACGCGGGCGGCGACAAGCCTTAGCCGCTACCAACGTGCCTTTCTCCCGCTTCCTGGAGGGTAGCTCCCGTGAAAATTCTGGTTCCGCTCAAGCGTGTGGCTGACCCTGACAACGCCAACAAAGTGAAGATCCCCGCCGGGGGCACCACCATCGACACAACGGGCCTCGAGTGGAAGCCCAATCCCTTTGACGAGTATGCACTCGAGGCCGCACTGCGGCTCACCGAAAACGGTGCCAACCCCAAAACCAGGCAAGGCGAAGTGGTGGTCGTCTCCTTCGGCCCGAAGGAGATCGAGCCTACGCTGCGTAGCGCGCTGGCAACCGGGGCAGACCGGGCCATCCGGGTCGACGCCAGGGATGAGCAGCTCGACGGCGCCCTGGTAGCCCGAGCACTCAAGTCCCTGGTCGAGAAGGAGAAACCGGACGTCGTACTGATGGGCAAGCAGGCGGTGGATGGCGACTCGAACCAGGTAGGGCAAATGTTGGCGCAGCTCCTTGGGTGGCCTCAGGCCACCTTCGCCGCCACCATCCAGGAGGAGGCCGGTGCTCTGCTGGTGGGCCGTGAGGTCGATGGTGGAGTGCTCACCCTTCGAGTCAAGCTTCCTGCGCTAGTCACCGTCGATCTGCGGATCGTCGCCCCTACCAGCGTCTACTCCCGCAGCACCGCCAAAACCTTCAAATACAACGATGGTGTTCGCTTTGCCCCCCTCCCAGCCATCATGGCTGCCAAGAAGAAACCCCTCACCGAGGTCAAGCTAGCGGATCTCACCCCGGATACTGCACTCCGGATTCAATACCTCAAGTTCGAGCCACCACCGGGTCGCAAGGCCGGTGTCAAGGTCAAGGACGTCGCCGATCTCGTCAACCGCCTCAAGAACGAGGCCAAGATCCTCTGAGCTCCATCTTCCCTCCTCGCCCGAAAACAAAGGTTCACCATGCCTGACATTCTCGTCGTTGCAGAGCTGGCCGAGGGTAAGGTCAAGAAAGCCACCTACTCTGCCATCACCTTCGCCCGTCAGGTCGCCCAGGGCACCGACGGTCGCTTCTCCATCCTAGTTCTCGGTGCCGGCGCCGCAGCAGCAGCAACTGAGCTCGCTGGCTTCGGTGCCAGCACCATGCTGGTCGCCGACGACGCCGGGCTCGCTCATTACACCGCGGAGCGCTTTGCCCCCACAATCATTGCAGCAGCAAAAAGCTTCGGTGTAGTCGTCGCCACGGCCACCTCCTTCGGCAAAGATCTCCTCCCTCGCGTGGCTGCAGCCCTTGACGCAGGCTACGCCGGCGACATCTCAGCCGTCCAGGTCGACGGCGACAAACTCATCTACAAACGCCCCATGTTTGCAGGAAACGCCTTCGGTTACTGCACCGTTTCCACAGCCATACAGGTGGTCACCGTGCGCCAGAGTGAGTTCGCTCCTGCCGAACCCTCCGGCGGAACCTCCCCTATACAGACCTTTGCTGTCGTCGCCCCGGGCGCCGGCGCGGATCGGGTCGAGTTCGTCTCCTTCGACCAGGTCAAGACGGCCCGCCCAGCACTGACCGACGCCAAAGTAGTGGTCTCCGGCGGGCGCGCCCTCAAGGAGCGCTTCAACGAGATCCTCGAACCCCTCGCGGATACCCTAGGTGCTGCCATCGGAGCTAGCCGCGCCGCTTGTGATGCTGGCTATGCACCCAGCGACTATCAGGTAGGCCAAACCGGTAAAATCGTGGCTCCCCAACTCTACTTTGCCATTGGCATTTCTGGAGCTATCCAACACCTGGCTGGGATGAAAGGCTCCAAAGTCATCGTTGCTATCAACAAAGACGGAGAGGCCCCCATTTTCCAAGTTGCTGACTACGGCCTCGTAGCGGACCTCTTCCAGGCTGTCCCCGAGTTGAACGCTGCTATCAAGGCAACCCAGAACCAAACTTGACGGCCCCCAGGTAGTCGGGGCTCGCAACTCGCACGTCCCCAGAGTCAATGTACCAGGGTTCCTCTACCGCTGGCGCTCTGCGGACAGGTTCCTCAAAGTCACTGCCGCAACGGCTTACCAGAAGAACAAACCCCTTGCCCACCACCACACGGTTGTCTAACGTACGCGCCTCTCGTCTCGCCGAGAGGTTCGGGGCGTAGCGCAGCCTGGTAGCGCACCTGGTTCGGGACCAGGGAGTCGGAGGTTCAAATCCTCTCGCCCCGACCATTTCCCTCACCAGCCACGTGACCCCCCCTCGGGTTGCTCTCCCTTCAGCCTCCCCGCAAATACTCGGCCAACATGGACGGCTCGTTGGCAGCAGCCCGGGCTTGCTCCCCAGTGATATGTCCATCACGTACCAGATCTGCAAGGGAGCGTTCTAGGGTCATCATCCCCTCGCGCCGTCCGGTCTGGATGTCGGAGGGGAGCTGTTCGGTCTTGCCCTCACGGATGTGGTTGGCCACATCATAGGTGACGCGGAGCACCTCCAGGGCTGGTACACGCCCTCCCCCCTTGGCCCTCGGCAAGAGCCGCTGGGCAAGCACCACGCGAAGGGAATCAGCAAGCTGCACCCGGATCTGCCGCTGCCGCTCTGAGGGATAGGCGTCGACAATACGCTCAATCGCGCTAGCAGCGGAGCGGCTACGGAGGCTGGTGAGCACCAAATGACCTGTCTCCGCAGCAGTAAGCGCCAGGGCGATGCTCTCCGGGTCGCGCATCTCCCCTACCAAGAGGATGTCTGGGTCTTCGCGAAGTGCGTCCCGGAGCCCTGCAGCAAAGGAAGCCACATCGCGCCCGACTTGTCGCTGCCGCACCAGGGAGCCCTTGCCGGTTGGGGCAAAGGTGTATTCGATAGGGTCTTCCAGGGCAAGGAGCAGGGCAGAGCGACGTCGAAGGATCTCCTGAGCAAGCGCGGCAAGGGTGGTTGACTTCCCGGAACCGGTGGGGCCGGTGATCAGGATAAGTCCGTTCGGCAGATCAAGGAGATCGTCAAGGGGAAGCGGCAAATTGAGCGAGGAGAGAGAAGGAACGTTCGCCGGCAGAGCGCGAGCCACAAGAGCCAGGCCACTACTGCTGCGGAAGATGTTGAGCCGGAATCGCCCTGCTCCAGGGATATGCACCGCCAAATCTACTGAGTTCCCTGAGAGCAGCTGCCTCCGCTCTGAGGGACCAAGGAGCCCGCCGAGCACCGCCTCCACACTCTCCGTAGGAGCCTCACTGAGGGGACGTAGCCTACCATCCACACGGACGAAGGGAGCCTCCCCGGAAAGCAGGTGCAAATCGCTGGCTTTACGCTCGGCAACAGCAGCTAGGAGGGAAGCAAGGGCCTGAGAGATCTCCTGCGTCGTCGCGCCCTCCAGCGAGGAGTGGGCCTCCTTCTGAGGAGGTACAGTATCCACGAGGGCCCGTCGTTGAGCTGCCCCGGCATCCAAGGTTGCAGGAGGGCCGGAGGAAGGTTCAATCACCCCCGTAGGAGCCTCGGAGGAAGTCCAGCGAAGATCAACCTGGGGAGGAGTCGGTGCAGGGGAATTTGGCCGACCGTAGACAAAGACTCCATCGAACAGGAGAGGCCCCTCCTTCGACTCGACCCCACGGCGGGAAAAGGTCACATGGAAGTTCCCTATCCCAGCAAGGAAGTAGGAAAACTCAAGCTGGCCATCACGGCGCAACAAGAGCTCGCGCTCCTTGGAGAGCAGGGGACCGAGGAGGTAGCGAAGGTCGGATTCACTGGTGGGGCGAAGCGTAAGGGATTTGGGGACCCCAGCAGCGAACATAGCAGGGGCTCGATCCGTCCCAATTCGAAGTTCGTTGGCCCCCTGACCATGAACCAACCGCAAGATGTTGTCGATAGCCGGCATTCTTTCAGTTGTTAAAACCCACCTTTTCCCCAGTCTGACCATTCTCCCCTGCGTTGGCTTTGGCACCGTCAGGATTGGTTCCGCCTTGACCACCCAACCCCGGTGCGCCAGTGCTGCACGAGCCTTCGGCCGAGATGGTTACCGTCGCCTTGTTGAAGTCGAAGCCAACGCAAGCGCTCGGACCACCGCCGCCACCCCCCCCAGGGCCCCCAGAACCGCCCTTGCCACCCTTGCCGCCCTTGCCACCTGGGCCGGAGTCATCGTTGTGCTTCCCGCCCTCACC
>JANWXX010000157.1 GCA_025057345.1 Polyangiaceae bacterium
ATCAAGCGAAACATCGTTGCCCCCACAGAGAACAGGTCAGCGCGACCGTCTAGGTCGGAGCGCCCGCTTACCTGCTCCGGGGCCATGTATGCCACCGTCCCGATGAGGGCCCCGGTGCGTGTCGGGGTTCCCGGAGCGTTCTGCTGCCTCAGGCGTGCCACGCCGAAATCCAGCACTTTGACCCGACCATCCCGAAGCAAGAAGAGATTGTCTGGCTTGATGTCCCGGTGGATGATCCCCGCTGCGTGGGCCGCCTCCAGCACATTGAGGATCTGCTCGGCGTAACGGAAAACGTCCTCTGCCGGCAGTGGCCCTTGGCTGCGGAGTCGGTCTGCTAGGGACTCACCTTCGAGGAGTTCCATCACCAGGAACGGGGCTCCGTCTTCGGTGACCTCAATGTCTCGCACCTCGATGGCTCCGGGGTGCTGGAGTCGGTTCACCGCCAAGGCTTCCTGCTCAAAGCGCTGCCGAGCGTCTGCTGAACGGGCAATGGATGGATGAAGGATTTTTACTGCATCCCGCCGACCCAGTTTGGTGTGGACCGACTCGTAGACGGCGGCCATCCCTCCCACCCCGAGGAGCCGTTCCAGCGTCCACTTGCCCCGGAGCGTGGTGCCCACACGGCGCTCGAAGTAGTCCGGTTCGTCCATACCCTGGTCAGCTCAGTCTGGCTACCGCTGCACGGAAGCGTCAAGCACTGCGCTCTTATGTCTGCGACCATGAGGGGAGCCAGGCGAGCGAGCTACCGTAAGTCAACTACCTTGACCAGACCTACCCTCAGGATCGGAATGGTCGTCGAGGTCTTTACCTCGCTCCCGGAGATCCGTACAAGGTCGACGCCGCCGAAGGCTGCTGGGACGATTTCGGCAAAGGTGAGCCCCACCAGTTAGGTAAGCCCGCGTGGAGAACTCGATCTGACGAAGCTCCCGGGTTTCCTCCTTGATCTGGTTCCCCGCCGTGGAGAGGAGCTTGTCCGTTGGCTTCTCGCTGGTGGTATTGGCTAGGGTCGCGCCCGCAGCCCCATCAGCAACGACCCCCGCCCGAACACCGAATCTTCTCCAGTCACCGGAGCCACCACGTTCACGAACACTGTGTCCGAGTGGTACAGGTAACCTTCGCCGGTTGCCCTTAGGCGGAAGTTCACCGTTGAGGAAGGGTTCCCCGAGACAAACCACACCTCGCTGCTCCCACCGGTCCGCAGATAATCCCAAGAGCGCAACATCATTGTCCAGGTTGTAGTCGCTGTAACAACTGGTCCCCACGACGCCGAAGGATCTGGTAGAGTACCGCGCGGTCGGATCCCCGGCGAAGCGCAGGTCATCCAAAGATTCGACACGGAGCGCCCCCACGCTGGCGTCCAGCACCCAGGGGGAGGGCTTCGCCTGCGCTTCGCTGGCCCACAAACCCACCGCCACCACGCCTGCTATCCACCACGATCCGCGCATCTGGTTTCTGCTCCTGCTTGCAACCCGGCCCAACGTACCACCCTCCGACCAGCCTTTGGTGAGGGAACCAGCAGCCCTTGTGCCTGGCCCGAGCGCTGTTTCCTTCTATGACAAAGCGACGAGGGGGCTAGCCTCGATGAACGCGTACCTTGGGGGCCGCGCCGCGGAGTGCGAGCTGGCCGCATGCAGCAGCTACGTCATCCCCCCGCTTCCGTCGGATGAAGCAACTATACCCACGACGGATCAGCTCATTCTGGAAGGCGTAGATCCGGTGCCAGTCGGGGGGACCGAGGGGAGAGGCATCGATGGGATTCATTGGGATCAGATTGATTTTCACGCGCAGGTTGTGAAGAAGTGAGGCCAGCCGACCTGCCTCCTCCACGGAGTCATTCTTCCCGGAAACCAGCGTGTATTCGATGGTGATTCGGCGCCGCGGGGGCAGTGGATAGTCATGGAGCGCCTGAAGGAGCTGGTGAAGGGGGTATTTTCGATTGATGGGCATCAACCTAGAGCGGGTTTCCTCGTCGGTGGCATGGAGGGAAACGGCGAGACCAATCTGTCCGTGGAAATCCTCCCCAAGCCGCCGGATCTCCGGCACCAGCCCCGAGGTGCTCACGGTCACGCGCCGGGAAGAGAGGGCCACCCCCTGGGGGTGCGTCAGTAGCCGGAGCGCCCGTGCTGTCGCGTCGTAGTTGTGAAGTGGCTCCCCCATCCCCATCAGCACCACGTTCTGCAGCACCTCCCCCTCGTCGAGCAGGTTCTTTCCCAGGATGACCTGCCCTACGATCTCTTCCGGGCCTAGGTGCCGCTTCAACCCAGCCACGCCGCTAGCGCAGAAGACACAACCCATGGCGCAGCCCACCTGCGTCGAGATGCATTGGGTTACTCGCACCTTGCTATGGGTATAGGCCTCCTCACCCTCCTCATCTTCCTCGCTTTCCCCGTCGTCTGCTGTGGAGGCATCTGCATCCGGCATCTCGCCTGGCTTCCCCGGGCCGCTTACCGCTGGGATCAATACGCTCTCTACTGTGGCCCCGTCGTTCATCCTTACCAGCAGCTTTCGAGTGCCATCGAAGCTCCGACGGAGTTCTACCAAGGCTGTCGTGGGGCCTAGCCCATCGTCCATCAGCTTCTGTCGTAGGGAGCCGGGTAGGTCCGTCATCTGTGCTGGGTCAAGCACCCCTCGGCCATGCAACCACCGGAACACTTGCTGCGCTCGGAACCTCCGCTCCCCCAGGCTGGCGAGGTGCTCCGACCACTCGTCAGGGGTGCGGGCAAGAGGATGCAAAGGGCGATCAGGGAGCAGCATGAAGGGTCCGTGTAGCATGGGGGCCTCCCCCTCCCAACTCTTGCGAAGGGTTCATGCGAAGGGTTCATGGGGGCTGGTCACAGTTCCCGTCGGTACACCGGGTACGGCCCCTCTGGAGAAACCGCAGTGAACCCGGCAGCGAGGAAGGCTGGCTCTGGACCCATCCAGTGCTCCTCATCGCTGACACGGCCCTCGGTGCGCCGGGGGAATGCCTCTAGTACCGCTGCTCCTCGAAGTTTCGCGAAAGAGACGGACTCGTGGATAAGAGCATGGGCTACGCGACGTCCTCGGTGTTCCGGGTGGACCAGAAGGCACCCTACGGCAAACACCCCCTCTGCAGGGCGCCCTTGGAGTACCGGCAACCCGCGGTAATACCGTTGCTCATAGAATTTCCGCATGCTCCTGGAAGGGGCGATTTTGATCCACCCTAGGAGTTTCTCCCCGGAACAAGCTACCAGACCAGAGGCCTCATCGCTGTGCGCGGCGATGGCTTGACGTAGCTCGGCTTCATTGCGCCCTGCGTTGACATAGCAGCGTTCCAACCAGGCGTTCTTATCACCAGAGAAGTGCCAGTAGCGGCAGTAACAGGGGCAAGAAGAGGCATCGAAGAGGGCAACAAGCCCCTCGACATGGTGCGGATTGGCTGGTTCCAAAGGGAGAATGGTCAACATCACGCCAGTACCGGTAGGGCTCGCCTGGAGGAGGTGGCGAGAGGGAGCGGCACGGTGGCGGTGGTAGGACGGGCAGCAGCGCGGGCAACCTCGGTGAGCTCACCCTGGAGGGAGTGCTTGTGGGCAGCAGTGATGGTGACCTGGACGAGCTTGCCGAGGAGGTCAAGGCCGGCAGCGCCGCGGATATGGACGATCTCGTTACGGCGTGTACGTCCGGAGAGGAAGCCGTTGCCGCTCTTGCTGCAGCCCTCGACGAGAACCTCCTCGGTACGCCCGACGAGGGTCAGGAGGTGAGCAGCAAGGAGGGCTTCGCTAGCCTCGAAGACGCGAGCGAGACGCCGTCCCTTCTCTTCCTCGGGGATGTCATCACCAAGCTTGAGGGCGGGGGTGAAGGGGCGAGGGCTATATTTGAAGGCGAAGACACCAAGGAAACCGACCTCGCGGATAAGGTCCACGGTGGATTCTGCTTCTGCGGAGGTTTCGCCGGGGAAACCGACGATGACATCGGTGGAGAGGGTGAGGCCAGGGCGTGCAGCTCGGAGAGCACCGACCCGGTCCACGTACTCCGCGCGAGTATAACGGCGGATCATCCGCCGGAGTACCCGGTCGCTCCCAGACTGGACTGGCAAGTGAACGTGCTCGGCGAGTACCTCTAGATCGCGGTGGGCAGCGATGAGGGAGGGAGTGAGGTGGCGGGGGTGAGGGCTGGTGTAACGGAGGCGGCGCAGTGCGGGGATCTCGGAGGCGATACGGCGAAGCAGTGCGGCGAACTCGCTCTCATCGGGATCGTCGGGGCTAGCCTCGGGGGCCCGGGGCAGGGCTCGGGATGGGTCGCTGTAGCTGTTGACGGTTTGTCCCAGAAGGGTGACCTCAGCGGTGCCAGCTTCCACCAGGCGACGGATTTCCTCGATGACTTCTCCGCTGGCACGGTAGCGCTCGGGCCCCCGTGTGTAGGGCACGATGCAGAAGGAGCATCGCTCGTCGCAGCCCTTCATGATGGTTACGTAGGCCGAGGCGGGGGCACCCCCGCGGCGCACGGGTTCGGCTTGGAGGAATCGAGGTGCATCTAGGTCGAAGACCGTACGGACCACCGGTAGTCCCCCGGTGCTCACGTCCGCCAGCAACGCAGGGAGCTCGGGAATATTATCCGGGCCTAGCACTACGTCGATGGAGTTCATGCGCTTGCGTAGCCGCTCGCCCTCTTGCTGGGCCATGCACCCGGCAACCACCAGGAGGGTTTCGGGACGCTGGCTCTTGATCCGCCCCAAGCGCCCCACTTCGCTCCGAAGTTTCTGTTCGGCCTTCTCCCGGACGCTGCAAGTGTTCAGGATGATCACATCTGCCTCCTCGGGGGAGGCTGCCTCGGTATACCCTGAGCCGCGCAGTACTTCGTGCATGCGCTCAGAGTCATGGGCATTCATTTGGCAGCCAAAGGTATGGATCATGTACGATGGCATCGGAGGCGAGGGCAGTAGTAGCGCGGAGAGCGGCGCCGTACTAGCCTCCCGAATGTGTTCGGGATTTCCTTCGGCGAGGCAGTGCTACTGGTCCTCCTTGCGATCATCGTGGTGGGCCCCCGGGATCTCCCCGGCATGATGCGTGCTCTGGGGCGCAATATCAGTAAGCTTCGGCGTGCCGCTAGCGAGCTTCGTACCCAGAGCGGGATCGACGAGATCCTTCGGAACGAGGGAATTCACCAGGAGATCCAGGATCTGCAAAAGCTGGCTACAGGGCGCATCCTAGAGCTGGGCTTGCATGAGCCACTCCTACCTCCTGGTGACTTTCCCAACCGCCCTGAACCTGAGGGGTGCGCTTCTGTGGACCCTTACAGTACTCGACGAGTTCCCCCTCGCAATCGAGAGTACCCGATAGGGGGCCCTGACGTGTACAATGCCCTCCCGGAGGACGCCTACGCTCCAGTTGAGCCTTCAGTGATCCAGGCAGAGGCTCTCGAGCCTACAGGAGAGCCCCCCACCTCAGGGACGAAGGGAACGGGGGTAGAGGGTGCAGTGGCCCGAGGAGAGGTCGAGGACGAGAGTAGTGCGGCTTAAGGGATCCTTACCATGAGCGAAACGCAAGGGTCTCCCCCACAAGGGCCGGAAGACGACAAGGTGATGTCCCTTTGGGAGCATCTGGATGAGCTTCGGATGCGACTTACAAGGGCAGCACTGGCTTACCTGGGCGGGATAACCGCAGCGTGGTCGGTGAAAGATCCCATTTTGGCTTGGCTCTGGAAGCCCTTTGTAGAATCCTGGAAGGCGGAGAAACTGGCAGGGGAACCGAAGCTGCATTTTGCGGCGCCTAGCGATGCCTTCCTGGCGTATTTCAAGCTGTCGATGATCGCAGGGCTTGGGTTGGCGGCTCCGGTGATCTTCTATCAGCTCTGGGCGTTCATTGCCCCAGGGCTCTATCGCAAAGAGCGGCGGTATGCAGCAGGTTTCGTCCTTACATCAACATTCTTCTTCGTGGGGGGTGGGCTTTTCGGCTGGAGGATGGCGTTTCCCATCTCGTTCCAGTACTTTCTGGGGCTGACAGCGGATGCGAAGGGGGCCGGTATCACCTTGGAACCCACGGTGATGGTGGGCGAGTACCTCGACTTTGTGGCCCAGATGCTCCTGGCTTTTGGGGTGATCTTCGAGCTGCCGCTTCTGTTGACGTTCCTCTCGGTAATCGGTTTGGTGAACTACCTCCAGCTTTACCGGTTTGGTCGCTGGTTCATCATGATCGCAGCGGTGCTGGGGGCTGTGCTTTCTCCGCCAGACACCACCAGCATGATCATCATGACGGTGCCGTTGGTCCTCCTCTATTTCACCTCCATTGGGCTCGCCTACCTCTTTGGCCGGAAGCCTTCCGAGGAGGAGCTAGCCAGCTTTCGGCAAGAGCGAGAGCGCAAGCGCCGTGAGCAGCAGCGTATGCGAGAACTTCGAGAGGAGCAGGCTCGTGCGGAGCGAGAGCTGGAAAAAACTGAGCGGGCTCGGCAGAAGGCGTCTAAGAATAGGAGCCAATGAGCGGTAACTCTCCTGCCGGGCTGACAGGCCTGCAATCCCGACCGTACCGAGAGATCACCTTGGCCAGCGTCGTCCTCGGCTCCATCGTGGGCGTGGCGCTGACGGTGAGCTTTACCTATGCGGGCCTGAAACTGGGCTTCATCGTACCGGCAAGCATGGTGGGGGCGATGCTGGGGCTCGGGGTGCTCCGGGTGGTGATGAAGAAGGGGAGCATCGTCGAGAACAACATCAATCAGACGGTGGCTGCTGCGATCAACGTTACCTCCGGTGGGATCATCTTCACGGTGCCGGTGCTCTACCTGATGCAGAGCGAGGCGGCTGCGAAGGCCCCCCAGATCGCTGCTCAGGCATCCGCTGCAGGGCTTTCTGTGGATGAGTTCTTGCGGAAGAACCCGGGACTAGTTCAAGTACTCGATGGGAAGATGCTGGCGGCTATCGCAGCAGCAGCCGTGGCTGGTTCGTTCCTCGGCGTGCTCTTCATCATCCCGAGCCGAAAGCAGATGATCGAGTTCGAGCGGTTGACCTTCCCCAGCGGGGTTGCCACTGCCCAGATCCTCAAAGCGGTAGGGGCAGGGCCGACCCGCTTTCGCTGGCTGATGACCGGGATCACCATTGCTATCGTCTTCGCTCTGCTCACCAGCCTCACCACCCTGTTCCCCTCGTGGAAAGCCCCGGGGTGGTACCAGCACCACAGCGAAGAGCTAAATCTTGGGAAGATCCTAGGGCTTCCGGCGTCGGTAGCGGTGGTGATTGCTGTGGCGGGAGGGCTCACTTCCCTCGGTGGTGGCTACATCACCGGGCGCGCCGGGCTGGTGATGATGGTGGGAGCCGCCATTGGCCACTGGATGGTGACGCCCTTGGTGGTGGCGAAGGGTTGGGCACCTCCGGAGATTTTGGCGCAGCTTACTGCAGCCGCTTCCGCTAAGGTGGGCGCCTCCAGCGGCCCCGCCTTCACGGAGCGCTACGAGACTCTGGCCGCTGGATGGGCCTTCAAGCAGGTCACCCGGCCGCTGGGGGTTGGCATGCTTTTGGGAGGCTCTGTCGCCAGTGTTTTCCTGACGGCACCCATGCTGTTCAGCGCAATCCGCTCCATTCAGAAACAGCGGCAGGCCGCTTCGGAGATGACGGGGAAGCCAGCGCAGGCCCCCCAGGAGATGAGCCCCTCACTGCTCTGGGTGGGCATTGCCGTTAGCTTCCTGGTGCTGGTGATTGCAGGGTTCCTTGGAGGCAGCCAGGTTTCTGGGGCACGTATCCTCCTGGCAGCGGTGGTCGCTACGGTCTGGATGTGGCTTGCTAACATCATCGTCAGCATTGCCACTGGCAAGACGGACAATTCGCCTCTCTCTGGCATGGCGCTGATTACTATCGTGCTGATTGTCTCCATCCTTGGCAAAGAAGGCGCTATCGTGGCGTTGCTGATGGCGGTCAGCGTGTGTGTGGCTACCAGCCAGGGGTCTGATATGATGCAGGATCTGAAGACCGGCCATCTGGTGGGCGCCATCCCGTGGCGCCAACAGCTCACTCAGATTGCTGTGGCTTGGGTTGGGCCTCTGGTGAGTCTGGTCACCCTTGTTTTGCTCTCCAAGAAATTTCTCTTTGGCAACGACCCGCTCACGGCTCCCCAGGGCCAGGCGATCAAGGCGGCCCTGGAGATCTTCGTCCCTCCTCCTGGAACTGACCCGGTGACCCAGCAGGTAGCCGAGGCAGTTCCTTGGCGCTACCTGGCCGGGGCTGTGGCAGGTCTTGCTCTTACCCTCGGAGCTGGTGGTGGTCTGGGTGTTGTTCTTGGGTTGTCGATGTACCTCCCGATGAGCGTCACCCTTACCTATTGCACCGGCTGCGCTGTCGCTTGGGCTTCCGAGAAGCTCAAGGGCCCCGCCTGGGTCGAGGATGTTGGTGTCCCTCTCGCTGCAGGGTTCCTGGTGGGCGAGGGGCTCGCACAGGTCTGCGTCGTATTCTTCGATCTGGCGCGATCCGCGTTCTGAGGCCCTCGATGAAGCTTGTACGATCCTCCTCAAGCTGGGTGATGTACCTCGGTATGGCCGCTTGCATGTACGGCGGTGCCCAGTGGCCCAGGCCCTCCTGGCCCCTGGTCGCCGCAGGCCTCGTGGTGATCTTGGTCGGCATTGCCCTCCGTCGCTCTGCGGGGGCCCCTACCCTAGAAGTTGAGCAAATCCACAGCGCGGACCTGAAGCGTCCGCGACGCACGGGTTCTCTCGTCGAGGCGCTCACCTCCTTTTGCGAAGGGATCGAGACGCTTCATAACCAAGGGTCCGAGGCGGAGCTAGCTGCTATCAAAGATCGTATTGAGGAGCTAATCTGGCTAGGTCCTGAGCGGGTGGGCTCCTCCCAGGAGGCCATCGCGGCCAAGGTAGGTTTCTCTGCTTATGCTGAGGTGATGGCTCCCCTGGCTGCCTCCGAGCGCTGGCTGAACCGGGCCTGGAGTGCCGCAGCCGATGGACACCGCCCCGAGTGCCTTGCTTCCCTTGCCAAGGCCCTTGTATCTGCCCGGGAGGCAGAAGCGATGGGACGCCAAAGGTTCCAGGGGCTTGGCTAAGGACCGACGCATGGACTTGGGCGACCAGTCGGGGGGCTTCAGGCGCTTCGCAACGCCAGGGCGCAGGCAGCTTCCCGGAGGAGAGCACGTTCTTCGAGCGCAGGGGAGTCGAGGGCTGCAAGGGACTGCTGCAGAAGAGCGTCGCGACGTGCTTCGACAGCAGCCCGGGCACCGCTTTCCTCAAGAGCACGAATGGCGGCCTCTACTTGGTGGGAGGTTGCGTCAGGTTGGCCGACGACTGCGGCAAGGAGTGCTCTGCGGGAGGGGTCGAGGAGGCGCTCCGCCTCAACGAGGACAGCAGTACGCTTCCCCGCTCGGAGATCGTTGCCCCGGGGCTTTCCGGTGAGATCCTCGGAGCCAAAGGAGGAGAGGAGATCGTCGCAGAGCTGGAAGGCGATGCCAAGCGGAAGGGCGTAGCGTGCGAGGGCGTCGAGAGTGGGGCGGGAAGCGCCGGCGAAGAGAGCGCCTAGCTCTATGGGGCCCTGGACCGTATAGCTCCCGGTTTTGAGGTGATGCATGCGCTCAACATCCTCGGCACGCCCTCCTACATCGAGGACTTGACCAAACACAACGTCCCTCTGGATGCGCGCGAAGGCTGAGGCGACAGAGAGCCCATGGGGAGACCCCTGGAGGGACATGAAAAGGGCGTGCTGAGCCAGGGAGCAGGCGTAGTCGCCAGCGAGGATGGCATTTACCTCACCCATCCGGCGGTTACCTCGGTAGTGGCGCTGGAGAAGTACGTGGACGGTAGGACCCCCCCTACGAATGTCGTCGTTATCCATCCAGTCATCGTGGATGAGGAGATAGGTCTGCAGGAGTTCCAAGGCGACACCGATCCCGTACACTTGGTCGAGGGCGGCCTTGGGGGCACCGGGTGTAGCGAGGTAACCGGCCACCACCAGGGCTGGGCGGGCTCGCTTTCCTCCCCGGAGCGTCAGGTCACGGACTGCGTGGACCACTGCGACAACATCTGCCCCGAGGGAGGATGAGAAGGCCTCCTCCTCCGCGAAGAGGGAGGCCAGGCGACCGTCGATTTCTCGACGAGTTGTTGCGAGCAGGTGGCCAAAGGTCATTGGGGAAGGGGAGGGCTGCATCGCCGGGTCCATGGTTTCCCCGTGAGATGCGTCAGCTTGTGAGCTTGTTGCCTCGT
>JANWXX010000158.1 GCA_025057345.1 Polyangiaceae bacterium
CTTGTCCTTGGGCGAGGCCATCGTAGGATAACAGCCAGACATCACACGGTATTCCTGGGTGGGTGCGTAACTCCTAATGGATTCTGTCCAGTTCTCCAGAGCGGCCTGCAAGCTGGACCTTGGCGTTGCAGTGGTTCTCGTGAAAGGAAAGGGAGTAAACACGGTAGCCTCTCCCTGCCTCCTTCTCCAGGAGCTTCCTGGTCTGTTCCACGCCCCGTGGGCTCAGGCTGGCCCACCGAGCCAACGGGAAGCGTTCATCCAGCTCCTCCTGGCTATGGGTTCCGATAGTACATCCTGTCGAAAGCAGGAGGAGCGCAACGAGCAGAGGAATGAGGAAGCGTGTCATGATTTGTTGAGCTTCCTCAGGTGGAAGAGCAAAGTTACGAATGCCATCATGAAGATTGCTGCGCCGCACAGCAACAAGGTCAGCACCTGCTGCCAGGTGGGCGGGTTGAACCCGAAGCCCTGGGCGTCAATGCAGTAAAGCTCCCAGCGCATCGATTGGCCTCCCCGGGTGTTGCCAGACCACCAAACCTCTAGGGCGGAGTGTTTGGTGTCGGAAGGGCAGAGGAGAGGAGCAAGAGGGAGCCGTATAAGCCCTGGGAAGACCATGAACAGGATCATCTCAAGGGGCAACCCCAAGAACCACAGGAGGATAATCAGGGAAACCAATAGTAGCGTGCGTGGTTTCTTCTGCGGTATTGTTGGAGCGACCGGCGGGATGGGTGGAGTCGGGGTGGGCTGCATGGCTCTTCACCCCCTGCGGCGGCGCCGAAGCATCGCCATCGCCAGCCCCAGCGCGGAGAGCGCCCAGCCACCCCGTTCACTGCGCCCCGGCACCGTGCAACCGCAGCCGCCGTCGTCCCCGATGTCCTCGATGTTGGCTCCGTTATCCGTCCCGGTGCCGCTCCCGCCTCCACCGCCTCCGGTGCCACCGCCCCCGGTGCCCGCTACGGTGCTGCCTCCTCCGGTGCCACCGCCTCCGGTGCCTGCCGTCGCACCACCGCCTCCGGTGCCACTGCCGCTGCTCCCTGCCGCGCTGCCACCGCTCCCGGCGGAGGCCCCTCCCGAACCGGCATCCCCACCGGCCCCGGCGACGCCACCACCGGAACCAGCCGTCGTGCCACCGACCCCGGCGACGCTTCCCCCTGCCCCGGTGCCACCGGTACCGGCAACGCTCCCCCCCGCTCCGGCGTCGGAGCCACCAGCCCCAGCAGTACCTCCGGTGCCCGGGTCAGGGTCAGGGATGCAGGCACCTCCCTCGCAGACCTGACCCTTGGGGCAGACGGCGCCGTCGCAGGGGTCGACACAGCCGTCCGGGAGGCAAAGGCTTCCCGGCGGGCAGGGGTTGCTGGCGCAGAACTCGGGGATGCACTGGCCGCCGGGGAGGCAGATTTCTCCAGATTTGCAGCCTCCGCACTGGCAGCTATCGACGCAGACCCCCTGGGTGCAGACCTGGTTCTCGTCGCAGGCGAGCCCGTCGCAGGGATCGACGCAAGCACCGACGCGACAAACCTGGCCCTTGGGGCAAACGATGCCATCGCAAGGGCCGACGCAGCTGCCTGCCAGGCAGACCTTTCCCTGCTCGCAGGAGACCTGCTCGCAGGCCGGGTCGACGCAGATCCCGGCGGCGTTGCACAGCAGCCCGGCGTCGCAGCCATCCTTGACGCACCGTGGGACGCAGACGCCCCGGTCGCAGACCTTGTCGCCGGGGCAGAGATTTTCGCCCTCGTCGGTGAGGCCGTTGCAGTCGTTGTCCAGGCCGTCGCATTTCTCGGGAGCAGGCTTGGAGGTGGGGACACAGGTGAGCTGGCCCACCTGGCACTGGAGGGTACCGGCGGCGCAGATGCCAGGCTGGCCGGTATCGCAGGGGTCGCCACCCCCGGAGCAGGTGATACCGGTGACGAAGGTGGTGAGGTCGTCGAAGTCGTTGTCCCCGCCGCTGATGAGGTCCTCCCAGCCGAAGTAGAAGGCCTTGGGAGTGACGGTGCTGTTGTAGATCAGCAGGTGGATAAAAGGGTTGGCCTCGTTGCTGTCCGGGTTGTACTGCTTCTGGCTGTAGAAGACGTAGGAGTAGCCCGCCTTGCCCTGCCCTGGTGTGCATCCGGAGGTCACCACGCCCTGGTAGAACCCCACCTCACCGCCGAGGTAATTGGGGTCATTTTTGATGTCGAGGGTTTTGGTGGTGTTGAGCCCATCGCTACAGGAAAGGAACTCGTGAAGGTCTGCGAGCGTAGGGGGCTTCCCAGTGACGTTGTACCAGCCGAAGGCGTTCTGGTAGCCGGCATTGCGCTGGAGAACGGTGAAAGTGAGCGCACAGCTAGGGACGAAAGTTTCTGGTATGGTCTGGGCGTCGGAGAGGGCATTGATGGCCTCGCCTCGGCTGTTAAACAGGCCCTGGAGTCCGTTCCCCTGGGGGATGGGCGTGCCATCGGGCTGGTTGAGGGCGAGAGCCGGTGCAGGGGTCAGCGCAGGGAGGAGCAGGGAGACCAGGAGCAGACGGCGCATGAAGGCCATGGTGCCGCAGGGGGCTACGGGCGTCCATGGGTGGCGCTTGCGGGCAGGATCAACCCTGGGTTAGGGAGAGAGAGGCGAGGGCTCCCTGCAAAGCGTGGGCGAGGCGGTCGCGGGCGAAGCGCGCGGAGGCACGACGGACCAGGGGAGGGGCGTCGTCGGAGAGGGGGGGGCAGGGGAGATGGAGGCGTGCGTCTGGGTGGGGAGTGCCTCCGAGGCTGACCAAGATGTCGTTAGGCTGGCGAGGGAGAGACGCAAGGGAGCGCACCGGAGGGGGGAGAAGCAGCCCGATTTCCCCGAGGACTGCGGTAGGCAAGGGATCGGAAGAAGGCTCACCCAGGCTGCAGGGAATGGCCTCGGAGAAGCCCGGAGCGCCTTCCACGGCGAGCATCCCTGCGGCGAGGAGGGCGAGGCGACCGTCGTCGTCGAGGAGGAGGAGTCTGGGCATCAGACGTTCATCTCCACGCGCATCAGCTTGCGCCCGATGAAGATGTAATCGCCGTGCGACAGTTCATGCTCGGCTTTGATCCGGATGTAGGTTCCGTTGCGGCTGTTGAGATCGGAGAGGAGGAAGCGACCATTGGACTCCTCGATACGGCAGTGGGAGCCAGACATGAAGATGTCAGCAGGGAAGTTGAGATCGCTGCCTTCACGTCCAAGCTGGAGCGAGTTGCCCCGAGCGCAGACGGTCATTCCGATGGCACCACCAAGCAGGAGTTGGGAGATGCGGAAGGAGCTGGGGTATTTGGGGGATGTGTAGAACATCGTCCCATCGGCGTCCTGGCTCTCAGTGATTTTAGGGGGGAGGTCGAGGCGGAAGACTTGGTCGCCTGCGCGGAAGGTGTCACCAGGGGTGATCTCGATGGTGTTGCGAATCCGGAGGTAGACCCCATTGAGAGAGCCTTCGTCGCGGACCACCAGACGCCCGTCGCGGTAGAAGAAGTTGGCATGTTTGGGGGAGATGAACACATCGTCGGGGAAGGGGATTTGACCCTTTTTGCCCAAGATGTGCTGCTCCATCTTGAGGTGATAGGCGAGACCGTCCATACCCTCGCCGCGGATGAGCACCAAGCGCGCCTTGGCCGGGTTCTGCATTTCGCTGAAGTAGACGGTGCGCGCTTGGAGGATCTCCGCGGGCACCTCGGCTCCGCAGCGACCGCAGAACTTGTGGCCCGAGGGGACAGGCGTATAGCACTGCCAGCAGAGGTAGTGTTTGGCTTGGTCCATGAGCTCTTCTTGGGTGAGGTGCACGTAGGACGGGGGTTGTTTCCGGGAAGTAGAGGTGGAGATGGCCGACCGGAGCCTAGGCTCGGAGCTATCACGCAGTTGCGGGCTAGGCGTCAGCGGGAGATCAGGAGCTGGTGGCCGGCGAGGAGCAGGTTGGGCAGAAGGAAGCGGCCAAGTCGCTGGGGGAAGGGGATTGGATGTGACTATGGTCAGGTGGGGTCGTCCCGAGGGGCGTGGGCCTCGCATCGCGGGCATGGTCTGGGCGGTAGCGGTCTGGGAGGCGCCTCCCGGTTTGTTGATGGCAGGTGGGCCAGGGGGGGAGTTCTCTTGGCGAACTGTGGGCGACCCTTGGGCACTCATCTTGGGTGCAGAGGTCGAGGATTGGGGAAACAGCGCCAAGTCATGGCCGCATGCGGAACACCGCTTCGCCCCCATGGGGTTGTAGAGGTCGCAGCTGCCGCAGGCGATACCGATCTCGAATTCCATGCCAGGCTCGGGGGCGAAAGGCTAGGCCAGGCGAGAAAGCGGGGTCAACAAGCCCGCTATTTCTTGCTCTCTCCACGGAGATCGAAACGATAGCGGAAGCCGATATGGCCGAGGAAGAGATGGACGGTGCCGGCTCCATCGACACAGGAGGAGTTGTCATCCGGGAGGGGATCGGAGGAGAGGCGGTTGGTGGTGCCCGACGCAAGTACTAGAAACGAGGCTCCACTGCCGAGGTCGAATTCTCCCCCCAGACTAGCGCCCATGCCGAGCCCCGCTCCTCCTCGCACATCGCACCGCCCCCGAGTGAAGACAGGGGAGCTTTCAGGCTGCTCAACTCGAGTGACTGTGTGTTCGGCACGCTGCCAACCTAGCCCAATTTGGAGCCCTAGGAACAGGGTAGCCCAACTGTTACGCAAGGCAAAGAAGCGCCCTTCCAGCATGGCTCCGTCGAGCGTTCGGCGGGTATGAATGCCCGTGGAGACTCCCACGTCGGTCGTCTTCTCGGTTCCTATCCCTGCGTGAAAGTAGTGGACTCCCACATCTGCTCGCTGGTGGAGCCCTAGATAGAGGCCAAGCTGGTAGGTGATGGCCAGCCGTTCGTGGAGTGGGTAGCCGGTGGCTGGCTCGTTAAGGCGGATTGCAGTGCCAGCAGTGAATTCCGGGGAAAGGGAAAGGGCGAAGGGCTTTTCTTTGGGTTCCTTGGAGGGAGGTTGGGCTAGGACTGCTCGGGGCAGGGCCAAGAGCAAGATTACCAGCCCTGGCCGGAGGTACGAGGGGAAGAGCATTGGCCGCTAACCTCTCGCGTCCTGGGGTCGAGTGCAAGGCCCGAAGCGCCTGACGGACCTCTTCCCGAACCCAGGCAGCAGCTGCTTGGGTTCCTAGCGTTCCACCTACATCTGGAGTGCATTGGCGCTCGTCGATGGCCCGGGCTACCGCCGCTTCGATAACCTGTTCCTCCTCGGGGTAGCCCAAGTGTGCCAGCATCATCCCTACAGTGAGCAGACAGGCAAAGGGGTTGGCGGCCCCCTTGCCAGCGAGGTCTGGCGCCGAGCCATGAACGGGCTCGAACATTGCCACCCTTCCGGCATCAAAGCCGTGGACATTGGCGCTGGACGCCATCCCCAGGCCCCCCTGGAGCGCTGCCCCTAGGTCTGTGATGATGTCTCCGAACAGGTTGTTGGTCACGATCACCCGGAACTGGGAAGGATCTTGGATCAGGTAGAGGCAGAGGGCATCCACGTACACATGCTTGCCCCGGATGTCTGGTGCATACTCCCGGGATATCTGGTCGAATACCCGGAGCCAGAGCTCATGGGCGTGACGCATAGCGTTGGATTTGTCCGCCATGTGCACCACCGAGTGGCCGTGCTTCTTCGCAAACTCGAAGGCAGTCCGAATGATCCGCTCGACTCCTTTGCGGGTATTGATGTCCTCGTTGATCGCTACCTCATCGGGTGTACCTCGTTTGAACTGGCCGCCCATGCCCACATAGATGCCTTCGGTGTTCTCTCGGAACACCACGAAGTCCACATCCCGGGCCCCCCGCCCTTTGAGGGGAACCAGCCGATCCGACAGGGCTCGGCAGGGCCTCACGTTCGCAAACAGATCATAGCCCTGGCGCATTCCGAAGAGGATATCCCGGGCATGCTCCATTCCAGGAACCCTCGGATCCCCCAGGGCTCCCAGGAGTACAGCCGCGCATTCCCGTTGGATCGCTACTCGTACCTCCGCCGGAAAGGTGGTTCCATCACGCAGGTAGCGGTCTGCTCCGAGATCTAGCTCCCAGAGTTCCAGGGGGAGGTTGCGTTCCTCCCGCACTAGCTCCAAGAGAAGCCTGCCCTCGCGGACCACCTCGGGGCCGATCCCATCCCCGCCGATGAGAGCGATCTTCGCGGGTTTCATCGCAGAACGCGGTCAAGCGGAGTGTACTCTAGCCTGTGTGCTTCGGCTACCGGGCCGTAGGTCACCGCGCCTCCGTAGGTGTTGACCCCTAGCGCCAGGGCTCGATCACCCTGTACTGCAGCCACAAGTCCCTGGGCAGCGATCCGCTCTGCATACCGAATCGTCACGTTCGTTAGCGCCCAAGTGCTCGTTTGTGCCACCGCTCCGGGCATATTCGGGACGCAGTAGTGGACCACCCCATGGACCTCGTACGTCGGATTGTCGTGGTTTGTGGGGCGGCAGGTGGCGATGCATCCACCCTGATCCACTGCTACATCGACCACCACAGAGCCCTTCTCCATGCTGGCGATCATGTCCTCTGTGACTAGCTGAGGGGCCTTGGCACCGGTGACGAGTACCGCGCCGATGACCAGGTCCGCGCGCCGTACAGATTCTGCGATGTTGATCGGATTCGAGTAGAGAGTTTCTACGGCGCCCCCGAAGATATCTTCCAAGTAGGCCATGGTTTCAGCGCGCACATCGAGGACCGTGACCTGAGCCCCCATGCCGACGGCAATGGTGGCTGCGTTCTTGCCTACCACCCCACCACCGAGGATCACCACGTGGCCTCGGCGAGTGCCGGGGACGCCGCCGAGGAGCAGCCCCTTGCCGCCCCGTTCTTTCTCCAGGAATGTGGCGCCGACTTGGGTTGCCATCCGGCCTGCGACCTCGCTCATGGGCTTGAGGAGCGGCAGGGTACCATCCGGGTTCTCGATGGTTTCGTAGGCGACCCCGGCAACTTTGGTTTCTGCCAGTTTTCGGGTAAGTTCCGGCTCGGCGGCGAGGTGGAGATAGGTGTAGAGCACTAGACCCTCTCGGAAGAAGCCATACTCGGTAGGGAGGGGCTCCTTCACTTTGACCACCATGTCGGCGTCCCACGCCTCCGGCGCAGTGGCGACCAGGCGTGCCCCGGCGGCCTCGTACTGCTCATCGCGGATGCCGCTTCCTATGCCAGCCCCCTGCTGGACAACTACCTCGTGGCCGCGGGAGGTGAGCAGCTTGACGCCTGCGGGGGTCATACCCACGCGATACTCTCGTGTCTTGATCTCCTTAGGAACACCGATTTTCATGGATCTCCACTCCTCGCGGGGAAGGTGCTAGCGCCTTCTTGGCGGGGAAACGTATCGACGAGAACTGGGCCCCACGCAAGCCCTTCTGATCCTTCCTCTACGATGACGCACTGCTCTTCCTTTGACCTGTTGCGCCGTGGCGTTCTGCGCCTCCGGTTTCTGCTGGTAGCTTGGCTAGTTGGGTGCTCGAATGAGCCTCCGCAGCTCGTTCTTCCGCTTCCGCCTTCGGGCGCTGGTTCTCCCCCGATCTCCCTCGGCTTCGGGGGTTCCTCGGCAAGTCAGTCCGATGGGGGCGGTGCGGGGGCGGTAGGGGTGGCAGAGGAAGGAGGTCAGGGAGGACAGTCCAGCGGCTCCGGTGGAGCTTTGCCGGTAGCAGGAGCTAGCGGCTTCGGAGGTAACTGTCCACTCTCGGGCCCAGGTGTCCTGTCGGACTGCGACGAGCCTAAGAAGGGCTCCTGCACAAGCTGCTTGTGCTCCGCTCCTGGGTGCGCCTCGGCTTGGTCCACTTGCCAGGACGACAGCCGCTGCGTCCAAGCGGCTCAATGTGTTGTGCTCGGCTGCCCATCTTCCCTGTGTGCCACCCTGGCTGGTGCGGCTCAGATCAAGCTACTCCCTGTCCTGGAGTGTGTTTCCCTCGGCTGCGCCGGCGCTTGTGCAGGCCTCTCAGGTGCCAGTGGTTCGGAGGCAGGTGCCGGCGGTGCTGCAGGGGAAGGGGGGAGTGGGAGAGGAGGAGATGGAGAGGGGGGGAACGGCGGTGGTGCGGGGGAGGGCGAGGGAGCAGCGGGTAGGGGGGACGGCGGAGAGGGAGGCGCCGCAGGGTCGAGCGCTGCAGGCGCAGCAGGGGAGTCCGGCTCCGGAGGAGAGGGTGGGGGGGCAGGGGAAGTCGGGTTGGGAGGTTTCTCCGTGGACTGCGAAGCGCTATCCGAAGCCCCCCTCGACGGTGCTTGCCTGGAGGTAACCCCTACGATCGTCTGTGATCCGTTCTTGAAGGGCTCTTGTGGAGGGCTAGACAAGGTTTGCACCTTCCACCCTTCCGTAGAGGAGGCCTCGGGCACGGTCTGCCTCTCTACGCTTGAACCTGCGGCACTGTGTTCTCCCTGTTCTCTTGAAGTTCCTTGCGGTGCTGGCCTTGCCTGCTTCCAAGGGACTTGCGCCCGGCTCTGTTGCTCTGGAGAGGATTGCGGACCCAGCGGTCAATGCTCCCCGGTTGCTTTTGGCGCCGGAGTCTGTCTTGCTTCCCCCTGACCGATGCGCTCTCCCTTCTCGCTCCTCCCTCTGTTTCTTGCGCTGCTCCTCGGCCACGCAGCCTGCGATGGAGGTGACGATACTCCCCCCCCTAACCCAGGCACACCGGGTCAGGGGGGTGGCGCTGGATCAGCCAATGCGGGGGCTGGCGGCGAGGCTGGAGCCCCCGTGGAAGCAGGGGCTGCCGGGGGAGCGGGGAGCGGTGGGTAGCTCGCGGCTGGGGGGGCTCCTGCTCCTGGTGTCGCTCGAGTGTTCCGGGGAGGAGACGGCTTCCAACGAAGGGCCCTCCTCGCCAACGATCCCCGGGAACGCGGGCAAGGGCGGGAGCACCGCGGGGGCCGGAGGCTCTGGAAGCCAGGGCGGCGCGGGGGCCGGCACGGGCGGCACGACCCCGCTGGGTGGCTCTTTTCCGGGGGCAGGCTCGGGGGGAGCAGGCCAGGGCGGCGACGCGGGCAACTCCACCGGAGGGGGTGACACCGGGGGCGGTGGTGGAGCCAGCGGCACCGGGGGCGGTGACACCGGGGGGGGCGCGGCAGCGGGCACCGGAGGCGGTGGCACCGGAGGCGGTGGCGCGGCGGGAACCGGAGATAGCTGCGGGCCAGCGGGGGCGCCTGGACCGGGGGGTTGCTCGTTCCCTCAGGGGGTTCCCGAGGAGGACTACTGCACCTGGTCCGGGTCGTACCAGGACACGGATCCGAAGGTGGACAAGGCGGTGAACGAGGCGATGGCGCAGCTCTCGGGCTGCTCCGTCGGGAGCGACTGTCCGATCACGGTGGTCGCCGGGGAGGACGCCAACGACATCGGCCAGAACTGGTTCGGCCTGGTGAGCGAGGCGCTGCGGGGGCAGGGGTCTGTGCAGGGCAGCACGAGGAGGGGCACACGGACGAGATCGCGGTGAGCGACACCGGGTGCACCGGCAAGTGGTACGGCTACCACATCTGCAATTACGGGGGCCCCAAGGTGGTGTGGAGCCCGGGCGCCCGGCGGGGCTGGTGGAAGATCCAGCCCGGCTCTTGCCCGTGAAGCTCGACGAGCGCGCGTGTCCACGAAGTCGAAGGCGGGGAGAGAAGGGACGCCGTAAGCCTCCAGCGCCAGGGCATCAAGGCGAGGAAAGTCCCGCTGATAGAAGGCATCGCGGAGAGAGCTTCTAAGGGAGGGAGAGAGAGTCAGCGGGTCTGGAACCCTGATTCTACGCAGGTACTGGGCCTGGAAGCGAAGGTATCCACCTCGCATTTTCACGGCATAAGACCAGACGAAGAACAGGGCAACGCGAGAACTCAAGAGGGCGCCCAGGACATCGAGATCCCAGCGCTCCGAGGTGATGAAGTAGAGGTTATGGTGAGGATAAAAACGTCCCTCATCAAGGACAAACTCGTTGGAGCCGGCGATGTCTGGGATCAGCAGCTTGGGGAGGGAGACCAGCTCTGGATGGATGCGGTCGATCGTGCGGAACCAGGCTCCGGGGTTCTTCCTGGCGACATAGCGCTTGCGAATGGCATCCTCGTGGCGTCGCAGGTATCGCTCGAACTTCGGGAAAGACGAGAGTTCTACGGGGCGCCCGCTCTCGTCGTAGGTGTTCAGGACGAAACGTCCTGCGTCAAGGATCTTCCCCTGGCGTAGATCCTCGCGCATCACGAGAGGAACGAGGCGTTCGG
>JANWXX010000159.1 GCA_025057345.1 Polyangiaceae bacterium
CCACTCAACCCCGCCCCTAGCCCCAACCATCGGCCCTTGGGTCGCTAGGATCGTACTTCGCAGGTTAATGATGGCGGTCCCCCGGTCCTTCAGCTCGTAGCGATCGGAAACCACAATCAGCCCCCCCGTCCCTCCTACCCAACCCTCAAAGCCTTCTTGACGCAAAAAATAGTAACGCCATTGACTGCTCAAAATCAGGTAATTCCGCGAGTGGGTCCGCTCAATGACCCCTGCCTGCCCCCGAATATTCGCCTCATCCTCTAGGGGCCGGAATCCTAGGGACACACCAGCTCCAGCGGCAAATTTCGGGCTCCACCGAAGCGCATAACGCAGCGATCCAAGCAGGGTATAGTCCGAGTTGGCGCACTTGATCTCCGTCGGCAGGCAGAGCTGCTTGTACGGAAGCGATAGCCCACCGAGCCCAAGCTCTACCATGGCATGAGCTCGCTCAGAGATATCCTCCCGGCTTATCGGCAGGGCTTCCCCTTGAGCCCACGCAGGTGAGGTTCCTAGCCCCAACACCATCCCCCACGCAAGCCTCCGCGCGATCACAGCCAGCCCTTGTCTCCCTTGTCTCCCTTGTCTCCCTTGTCTCCTGGCGCTGCCGCCTTAGTGGTTGGGGGTGATGCAGGCGGCACCGCACCTCCAGAACGGGAACCACGAGGCACGACCTTGCTAGCTGGCGGGGATGCACTGGGAACTGGTGCACTCCGGAGCGCCTCTAGTTCATCCGCAATGCGCGCCGCTGCGGTGTTGTGTGGATCGAACACCAGCGCCAGCCGAGCCAGCCGGATCGCCTCCTCGTTGTTCGATTGGTTACGCGCTTTCACTGCCAGCCCCGCGATGTCCACGGATGCCTGACGCTGTTCAGCCACAAAGCGTGGATCCGCGGGGAACTCGGCTCGACCTCGTTCCAGCAGATCGCGTACGCTACGTCCGGGAGGCTGATCCCATTCCTGGCGCGCGGCAGCTTCCCGGGCCTCTGCCAGCAGAGCGTCGGCTGGAGACACTGCAGGGCTAGACGCCACTATCCCCAGCTTCCTCGCCCCTGCCAGCGCCAACCCTGCACCCACCCCGAAACAGGCTGCCACCAACGCCGCGGTGGCCCAGGACGAGCGCCATGAGGACCGGGAGGGCGTCGGATCGTGCAAGGGCTCCTCCGGGGGGACCACCGGCAATCCCGGGGGCGATGTCGGCGTCGCAGTCACCTGGACTGCAGGAACTGGCATGGGCACCGGAGCAGAAAGTGCTGGAGCAACGGTATCCCCGGGTAGCTCGGAGGAGCGGGAAGGAGTAGGTGTAGGCTCCCGGTCACGGGTAGCTGAAGGCGCTGGTACCGGCTCGTCGAAGAGCGTTGGAGCCACTCCCGAAGAAGCCACCGCAGCCAGCAGTTCAGCTGCGGTAGGATCACCCATCTGCGGAGGAAGCGTCGGTGGGCGAGCCGCTGGAGCAAGCTCCGGGGCAGCGGGACTCGTCTCGGTAGGGGGGAGCGTCGGCGGTCGCACCGGTCTAAGCGCAGGCGTCCGAGCCACCGGACCCGCTATGGCGAGGAGGGGAGCCCCCTCCGGGAGGGGGTCGTTCCCCACCTGTGTTCCGGTGCTGAGGGGTGTTCCTAGCTCAACACGAGCTGCCATCTCGCGAGTGCGAGCGAGGGAGGAGAGCACCCCACCCCGTGTGCTGAAGAAACCTGGTCCGGCCAAGAGAGCCTCAACCATGAGGCCCGAGCGCTGGGCAGCTTCCAGGAGTTCGCGGCTAAGCTGCCGCGCGTCGGCGGGGCGATCCTCGGGACGCTTGGCAAGACAACGATCGAGGAGGTCAACCAGGGGAGCAGGAACGTAGGAGGCTCGCTCGTGGCTGCTGAGCCGGGGAGGAGGCTCATTCGCGTGAGCTAGTAGGAAACCCACAGCGCTGTCGGCCTCGAAGGGGGTTCGTCCAGCAAGGCACTGGTAGAGGATAGTAGCGATAGCATAGACATCCGCCGGGGCTTCCACAGGAAGACCCTGGGCGCCTTCCGGAGAAATGTAACGAGGGCTGCCGAAGATGGCACCAGCCCGGGTGGCATACGAAGCATCCCGGGTGCTGAGCCTGGCCAAGCCAAAGTCGAGAACCTTAACGAAATCTGGATCCTCTCCCCGGCGGACCAGCATGATGTTCTCGGGCTTGAGATCCCGGTGGACCACACCGAGCCCGTGGGCCTCCCCTACTGCGTCGCAGACCTGGAGGATAATGTGGAGCGCACGGGGGAGTGCCAAGGCCCCGCCGGCGGCGCGGAGCGCGGACAGCAAGGACATTCCATCAAGGTACTCCATCACCAGGGCCAGCTCCCCACCCACCTGAGGTAGCTGCGGGGAGAGCTGGGCCGTAAGCAGAATTTGGACTACATTCGGATGCGCTACCTTGCTGGCCACCCGGGCCTCCCGGTGAAAGCGTTCTACAATCTCCGGGTTGGAGGAGAGTTCCCGATGGAGGATCTTAACCGCCACCTCTCGCTCGATCCCGTGCTGAAATGCACGGTATACCCGGGCCATAGAGCCCACCCCAGCCAGCTTCTTGATCTCAATCTGCTCCAAAAGCTTAAGTCCTAGGTAAGGGTCGGGTCCGGTAGCACTTGACGGACCAGGAGTGCGCGAAGCCAGCGGAACTCCGTCGGTTGGACAGAACAGGACATCTGCACCAAAGCTACGGCTGCACAAAGGGCATCTCCGCTCTCCATCGGCCATGAGCAAAGCATACTCCAGCCCTTGCGTTCATGCTCGCGCGGCAACTCAATCGTCTGAGAGCCGGGCAAAGATCGCGTGATCCAACCACCTCCCGGCAACCAGCTCCGCCTCCCGAGCTATCCCCTCAAACCGAAACCCAAGCCTCCCGATCACCCCTAGGGAAGCATGGTTACCCGTCGCAGCTGCCACCCGGATCCGGTGCGCGCCCATTGCCTGAAAGAACCACTGCACCACCAAACCAGCAGCCTCTGTCATCAACCCACGACCCGTCGCATCTTTACGCAACCAGTAGCCCAGTTCCCCGCTCAAATTCAGATGATGGAGGTTCTCCACACTCACCACCCCGACCAACCTCCGCGAAGGCTTTTCCCGTACCACAAAGCGCACGGCTCGCCCCTGATCCCAATCGTTCACCGAAAGCTCTGCATAATGTTGACTCGCCTCAGGTGTCGTCTGAAAGGGAACCCACGGTAGCCACGGTTCCAAGTGGGCCCGACAGCTGTCCACCGCTCGCCACAGCTCGGCAGCATCGGAGAGTTCCAGCGGTAGAAGCCACAGACGCGGGGTTTCTAGCGGGCGTTGGCGAAGCTCACTACGAGCAGGGATCTGAAGCATGGGTAGATAAAGATCCTGTGGCATCAACGGCAAGAGACACGAGCAAGGTAGGGCTCTAGTTTCCCCTTCTCGAAATCCAGCCATGCTACTGCCCATTCCTTGCCGCTAAGCCCCGTCACCGACGCCGGCGGTCGGTCTGTAGCCACGTGCGCCACTTGAGACCGGGAACCCAGCCCCTCGCGACCAGTGAGTGGCGCCACAACAATCCGGTTGTTGTCTTGCCACACTGCAAGCACTTCACCGCTCTCGTTGACCCCCAGAACTGGGCGCCCTCCATGGCCTGCAAAGGAGAAGCGTTTGGTCCAAGTGACATCTCCTCGCTGTGGGTTCACCTGTGCCACGGCAAAGGCAGCGAGACGGCCGGGCATGTCGATATGCCAGGCGGCAAAGCACTCTGCTGGGGTGCAGGCGGTTGAAGGGAGATCTCCCTTGTCCCTGGCAGGGGTCAGCGTGATCCACTTCCCCAGGAAGCGATCCTCCTTGGAGGGTTTCGGAGGTACCGTCAGCCCCTGCCCCAACGCTGGATCCGTACCATAGAGGTGGAGCAGCGAGATAGACCGAAATGCATCCCGATCTACTCGAAATGACACAAGTAGGTTGCCACCCGAAACCCCTAGCGAAGGCCCCTGCACCCGCGAGGGGAAACGCCCCGGTTTCAGATCCGTCAACCGGATCGGTGCTGTCCCTACCCCCAAACCTGCCAATACCAGATCGGTCTTTAGATTCTCTCCCTGCTCCTCCCAAGAGCCCCATACGGCTTCTTTGTCCACCGCCAACGACGGTGCTGCCCCAGCTGCCTTGGCCCCAGCCACTTGCGTTGCCCCCGCTACCATACGCCCATCCGCATCCAGCCACCGCAGGAACATACCCTGCTGCTCTTGACCTCGGTTGGTATAGAGCAGTGCCACTCGCTGTCCCTGCACCGCCACCGCAAAGCGGCCCACTCGATCCGCCTCCGGTGTCACGTCCACCGGACTACCCTCGGCCCGGAGCGTCTTCTCGTCCATAAGCTGGACGAATACGTGGTCATGCGTCACCGCCTCGTGGTCGTCGGACCAAAACACCAAGAGCCCTCGCGACGTCCTGGCTACTACTGGGCTCCCAGTGCTTTGGGACACTACGGACGTTCCTCTTACCCGTGCCAACGCTGCAAGCCGGCATGTCCCCTGGTTCTCCCGGGCCACAGTCACATGATCCAACATGGCCTTCCCCACCGCCGACGACATGATATCTTGCGCTTCTTTGAAACGCCGAGCGGCTTCAACAAGATTCCCCTCCAACACACGGGCTTGCCCCTCCGCTACCAACGCGGCCCACCGGGGCCCTTCCGGCGGCGCCAGCGCAGCGGAGGTCACTACCCTGGGGGAGGTGGAGGCAGAGGCGGATGCTGTAGCTACGAGAACCGTACGCCCTAGTGCCTCGGTAAGCGCCCCATCGGCGCTCCGAGAAGGTAGGGGATTCCCGGACGATACGGATGCCACCTGCGGTCGGTAGAATTCTCGAACCCCAACAGCACCCCCTACCAAACCCAAGGCCCCAACCAGTACCAGCGGCCACCGGGATCTCAACAGGTGGGGCGGTTCAACGGGCCTCTTCACCGTGTTGCTCGAACCAAGATCGCCAGGAAGTGACTCGTGGAGTGGACGAACCTCCGGCGAAGGATGCGTCGGCGGCAACGGCACTGTCCCCAACGGCTCCTCGGTGTCCAAAGGTGCCGTCGGAGCCGGAGGCTCGGTCATCGTCTCCGGTGAGACGGGCAACGGAGCTGAAAGCTGCGCAGGAATACCTGCCGCAGACCGTGGCGGATTTACTCTACCTGCCCCACTCTCCTGAGCCAACTGCCTTCGGAGCTCATCCGAAACCAGTGGGGATCCTACCCGAGAAACCTCACTGGTAATCAGCAAGCTAGAGCCATGGAGATCCACAGCAGCGAGGAAGCCGTCAGCCAATTCCTTCGCAGTCTGGTAGCGCGCGTCAGGGTCACGGGCCAGCGCCCTCTCGAACCACGCCTCCACTGCGTGAGGAAGGTCAGGTCGGTAGCGCAGCAGTTTTGGAAGCGGAGCACTGGCGATTTGCGCAAAGGTCATCGCAATCCCTTTATCGGTGGACCACACCGTCCGCCCCGTTAGGCACTCATACACAATGCACCCAAGCGCCCACACGTCCGCCCGGTGGTCCACGGTGCCCTGCCCCTGCACTTGCTCCGGCGACATGTACGCAGGGGTTCCAAAGATCGCCCCCTCCCGCGTCAACCGCGCCTGAGCCCCCCCGTCATCGGTCTGCTCGTAAAATTTCGCCAGCCCAAAGTCGAGCACCTTCGAGAGAAGCTCTCCCTCCTCGTTCGTCGTCAGAAAGATGTTCTCCGGCTTCAGATCTCGGTGCACTACCCCTGCTGCGTGAGCCTTCGTCAGCCCCCGGGCCACCTGCATCGTGATCCGCGCTGTGGTTTCCAGATCAAACTGCCGAACTTTTACCATCCGCTCGTAAAGCGACTCCCCTCGTAGCAGCTCCATGACTAGGAAAGGTCGACCATCCTCCAGCTTCCCTGAGTCGTAAACATCGCAGATGTAAGGGCTATGAACCGCCGCTGCCGCCCTCGCCTCCCGGAGAAAACGCTCCACGACTACCGGGGAAGATGCAAACTCTGACGCCAACACCTTCACCGCCACCCCCTTCCCGATGTCTGTGTGGCGGGCCTCGTACACCTGCGCCATGCCACCGCGCCCGATCTCCCGCTCAATGCGGTAACGGGCAGCAACGATGGTCCCTGCTTCGAGTTTGGCGGACTTGGTCACGAGAGCTGTCCCGAGTGTACCTCAGTCGGGCCTCTCCAGGGGTAGCCCCTCCGACTCCCATGCAAGAACTCCTCCCTCCAGGAAGGCCACCGAAATCCCCTGCTCCGTTAGCTTCTCGCTTAGCGCCTTCGCCTTGTCCCCCGACCGACAATAGAGCACCGGCTCCCCTGGCAGCATATGAAGTTCCGCTAGTCTCCCCTCTACCTCCCCCTCTGGAATGTTCACCGCCCTTGGCAGATGAGCTCTCCCGTACACCGACGCCTCCCGCAGATCCACAGGAACGGCCTGCCCCTGCCGTATCAATTGCGCTAGCTCTGACACCGTCATCGACCCTTGCGCCCTGGGCAAATAGGGCTCCAACATCGCCTTCAACTGCTGCCGCTTCATCGCCCCCGCTTGCGCATCCACCGGCCTCCCCTTAGCGAACACCATGAAGGTCGGTACAGACTGGATCCGAAGCGATTGCGCCAACCTCGGCGACTTGTCGATGTTCACCTTGACCACCTTAGCTCGGCCTTCCATCTCTTTGGCCAAAGCCTCTACCTCCGGCGCCACCACCTTGCAGGGTCCGCACCAGTCGGCATAAAAATCGATGAGAACGGGCATCTGGCTCTCCAAAACCTCTGCCCGAAACGACTGCTCGCTAATCACAGGGACTGGCATGGGGGAGACAGATACCATGACTTCTCGCTCTCGCCGCTCCGCATTGGCCACCTGGTCTCCTTGGATGCATCAAGCGCTCTCCGTCGCTTCCCTCGCATCTTCTACCCGCGATGTCCCCGTGGGGGCCCTCCTCCTCTCCCCCGAGGGAACCCTCCTCACCTCCGCCTACAACCGACGCGAACTCGACGAGGATCCCACAGCCCACGCCGAGATCCTCGTCCTCCGGGAGGGTTCTCGCCTCCGACGCTCCTGGCGTCTCGACGGATGCACCCTCGTCTGCACCCTTGAACCTTGCCTGATGTGCGCTGGCGCTCTGCTCAATGCACGCATTGCGCGGCTCGTTTACGGTGCCGATGACCCCAAGGCCGGTGCTGTCCGTAGCCGCTTCGCAGTCTTGGACGACCCACGTCTCCCTCACCGGGTCGAGGTCCACCGAGGAATCGAGGGGGCTGCTTGTGCTGCCGCCCTCAGCACCTTCTTCGCAGGATTGCGAGCAGAAGATCAAAAATAACGGCGCATCCGGTACCACGGCTCCCTCGTTGGTATCCTCCAGAGCATCTGGCAGTTTCTCCTTGGACTTACTCGGCGGCTGGCCGAAGACCACCCACTCGGAAAGTCCTTCTTCCAACTCATCTTCCCGAATCAGATTCCGCTTTGCCATCCCACGCATGAGCCGCCGTAGGTATCCCATGAACCTCGGATACACCCTTCCATCGGCCCCAAAATATTGTCGCTTCGGGTTCGGCAGAATCGACGCAAGATAGAGCGCTTGCCCCAAGGAAAGCTCCGCCGCCGACGTCTTGAAGTAGTACTGCGCTGCTGGGCCGATCCCATAGATCATCGGTCCAAATTCAATGCTGTTCAGGTAAAGCTCCAGAATCTGCTCCTTAGAAAGCGCTTGCTCCAGGTACATCGTCAAGAACGCCTCCTGAAGCTTCCTCCCCACGGTCTTATCCCGGTAGAGGTAGAGATTCTTCGCCGTCTGCATCGAGATCGTGCTTGCCCCTCGCAAAAATTTCCCCGACTTTAGGTTCTCCCGAATCGAGGCGCGGATCGCTTCCAGGTCAAATCCTCGGTGCTTCCGAAACCCACCATCCTCCGTCGTTAGCACCGCCGCCTCCATCAATGGGGTGATCCCTCCCCAAGATACCCACCCAGGGGTTCCTGGACCAGTCTCCACCTCCACCAACTTTCCATTCGGATCATACACCTGCCTACGAAAAGGTTGACGGAATCTTGCCACGTCTACCAAGGGTGGTACCGCAGTGACACGGCAGTCATGCAGGAACTGAACATCCACCTCCGCTTTCTCCGGGTGCTTACTTTCGAAAACCACCCGGCTACTCACGGAGAAAGTCCCAGCCATCTTCATACCCACCAGCACCGGTGCTAGACCAGCAGGTAGCCCATCCAGTGCTGCCTGACACGACGCCAGCGGTATCGCAAACTTCCCTCGAAGCGTATGTTCGTCTCCCTGACGCTCCCAAGAACCAGAAACCTCCGCTTGCACCTTCCCCACCCCAAACTCTCCCCGATCTATTCGTAGGCTGGACCCATCCAGCGCTACTCCGCCTACCCAGACAAAGCGCAGATCCAGCCCCTTAACCGGCTCTGTTGCTAGCTTCTGATGCTGGATGGAAAGGCCTCGAGCCACACCCTTGAGATCTACATCTACCCTGGTAGCGTCCCCAGATAGCCGGATCTCTCCTCCCGCCTCCACCGAAGCCTTCCCTACATCCAACAAACCCAAATCCCCTTCCTGCACCCCCAACATTCCTAGTGTCACAGGCCCCCCGCGAATTCGTAGGGTCAACCCCTCCTCAGCCAACACCGGAAGCTCTGCCGAGATTAGCAGTGGTGTGCTTCCCTCCCCTCCCTGAACCGGTGTCAGGCCAACGTTCACTGCCTTCGCCCCAGATTGCATGGACAGCACTCCGGGCCCCACATGTAGCGAATCGGCCCCGCGATGCACCGTCGCCCGGAACTGCCCCACCTCGACGAAAGACCCCTCTGCCAGCACCGTAGACAGCTTCTGAACGGCTCGATGAACCCGCTCTTTCCAGCGTTGCACCTGTGCCTGGAGTCGTGATGCTACCGGTGATGTTGCGCTACTCTTCCCGACTCCCTTTCCCCCCACCCAAGGAACCGTAGATGCAGCAATCAAGGCTTCTTCCTCAGGCAGCACCAGATCCAAGGAGAGGCTATGGGACCGCCACCCCAAAAGCCGTGATCCTGAAGCAGCGCGTTGGAGGGAGAGCCGAGTGCCTTCTACTGTTGCGCTCTGCCGGAACAGCTTCCACTCCAGCAAAGAGATCCCCAACTCCCACCCCTCTGCTCCACGCTCTAGGGAAACCCCAGACGCAACAGCATGTTCTTCCTCGTGATGCCAGGACACTTGGAGGCCCGAGAATTGGACCTGGACCCCTCCCGCCGAAGATGTCCCTCCTCTGGAGAAGCGCCCCCACAACGCCGTCACCCCCTTGGAAAGCATTTCAAGCTCGCCCCTAACCTGGACCTCCCCCCCCTGAATGATAACCGCCTGCGTAGAACCGGACAGCGCAAGCTTCACCTCAACCTCCTGAAGCCGGATGGTAGCCGAAGGCACATCAGCCAACTGGAGCACGACATCCTTGAGACGCACCCCAAACCAGCTCGGCTGCACCTGCCCTACGGAGAGGGTCGCGCCATAGCGGGCAGCCCTTTCTGAGAGACGGGCACGCACAGCAGGCCCAAAACCGGCAATCGCCAGGATCAGCGCCAGCGCAAGAACTCCGAGGGGAAGCAGGTACTTTCTGGGACGCATGGATGAAGAACCGTACTGCGACGATACGCAAAGCGCCAAGTTGAAGCTAAAAACGAAAAAGAAAAACCCCCTGGGGCTTGGGGTTTCCAGGGGGTTGAACGGATTTCCTGGCAGCTACCTACTCTCCCACACGGTCGCCCGTGCAGTACCATCGGCTCCTAAGAGCTTAACTTCCGAGTTCGGGATGGGTTCGGGTGTGGCCTCTTCGATATCACCACCAGAAATCTTGGGAGCTACCTTCTCTGGTCGAGGAAGTCATTGCTCCAATCCTGCTTACGAGTTCGTTGCTTTCCTTCGAGTTAGGTCAAGCCTCACGACCGATTAGTACCGGTCCGCTCCGCGCGTTACCGCGCTTCCACTCCCGGCCTATCTACCTCGTCGTCTTCGAGGGGTCTTGAGGAGCTTGCGCTCGGGACACCTTATCTTACGGCT
>JANWXX010000015.1:0-11079 GCA_025057345.1 Polyangiaceae bacterium
ATGTGGGCTTTGTGGTCCTCACCAACCATTCCCTCCTCCTCGGAAACCCGGCAGGGCTCCGGCGCGCCCTTGACCGAATCCGTGACGCCCGAGTTCGTCGGGAGATCCCCGACTGGGTCGAGGATCTTCTCAAGACCCAGGTGGCCGAGGTGGCATTCGCCGGCGATATTGCCGGGCAGAGCGTATCTGCGGCGGTAGCCGAGCAGACCTCCCTCGTCCGTAAGCTCAGCAAGGTGCGTCTCGTGGGTGACTTCAAAGATCCTGGACTCAACCTCTCCGGTGCCCTCACCTACGAGGATGCCTCCTCCGCCGCTGCCGGCAACAACCTGATTCGCGCTGCCGCAGCCCAGGCTGGCACGCTCAATTACCTCTCCTTTCTTGGGATCAGCAGCCCGCTCCGCAACCTCCAAACCAACCTCCAGGGGAACGACGTCCAGTTCGTAGCCCAGGTCGACGGTCCGGTTCTGGGGGGGTGGATGGAGCGCGTCGCCGCCCAAATGAATACGGCTCCTCCGGCTTCCTCCCGATGACCCGCATCGATTTTGATGTCCACCCTGGAGGATCTCTCCGTGGTGGCGTGCCTGTTCCCACCGACAAGAGCATCGCTCATCGTGCCCTCATCTTCGCTGCGCTCGCGGAGGGGATAAGCCGGCTCCAGGGGGTCGCTCCTCTTGGTGCTATCGCTGTTACACGCCGGGTTCTTGAAGGTCTCGGGGTACGTTTCGTGGAGGAGGCTTTGGGAGAGATCTGCGTGGAAGGTGTGGGCCTCCGGGGGCTTTCCGCGCCGTTGGCTCCTCTCGATTGTGGTGGCTCCGGGACAACTTTGCGCCTCCTCGCCGGTTTGTTGGCAGCGCAACCATTTCAGAGCACCCTCGTTGCCGACGCCTACCTGAGCCAGCGCCCCATGGCCCGGATCGTCGCCCCCCTCCGCCGTCGTGGAGCTTCCGTGGAGGGGCGCTTCCACCCAACTCACGCAGGGGAGATCCTGCCGCCGCTGATCCTCGGTCCGCTCCCTGCTGGCACGGCCCTCCTCGAATCCGAGGAGAGCCTGCCGATCCCGAGCGCCCAGGTAAAGAGTGCCCTGCTTCTGTCGGGCCTCTATGCCGAGGGCAACACCTATGTTCACGAGCCCGTTGTTTCTCGGGACCATACCGAGCGGATGCTCTGTGCTCTAGAGGTTCCGCTTCGGGCAGTTGCCTCCGTGGTCGAGCTGGATATACGGAGGTGGGATCGACGTCTGCCACCCTTCTCTCTCCGGATTCCTGGTGATCTCTCCTCGGCAGCCTTCCTGCTCATCGCGGCTCTCCTCGTCCCTGGGAGCGAGATCATCTTGCGTGGTGTGGGTCTCAATCCCACCCGCCGTGGAATTCTTGAATATCTCCGGGATGTTGGCGCTCCTGTCGCCGTGGAGGAGCGAGGCGACCGGATGGGTGAGCCAGTCGGTGACCTTCAAGTGATGTATGGAGGTCCTCTACGAGGAGGGTTGCTGGCGGGGGAGATGCTAGTACGGGCCATCGATGAGGTTCCAGTGCTGTGCGCCCTAGGGGCTCGGAGCGAGGGGGTGACCGAGATCGCCGACGCGGGGGAGCTCCGGGTCAAGGAGAGCGACCGGCTAGCGGCAATGGCGCAGGTGCTACGAGCCTTCGGAGTTGCCTGCGAGGAGCGGCCCGATGGCTTGCGGATTGAGGGGAAGCCGGAGGGGTTGCTGACTGCGGCGGATGTGGACAGCGGCGGGGATCACCGCATTGCCATGGCGGCGGTGCTGCTGGCGCTGGTGGCGGATGGCCCAAGCCGGGTCCGGGATGTGGGCTGCGTGGGCACCAGCTTCCCCCGGTTTGCTGGGACTCTGCGGGCGCTGGGGGCCAAGATTCATGCTGTTGAGCGAGAGTGAACTCTTCTCGGCATGGTCCGGTCCACCGCTGCAAGATATAAGACCGATGTGACCCGCCCACGACCCGCAGTCGCTCTCGACGGACCGGCCGGCGCTGGTAAAAGCACCGTTGCCCGCCTCACCGCCCGAGCCCTTGGTTTCACTCTCGTCGACACTGGTGCACTCTACCGGACCGTGGCCCTTGCCGCACAACGTGCAGGTATCCCCTGGTCAAATACCGAAGGGGTCGCCAGCCAGGCACGTCGGCTGGCGGAAGGTGCCCTCCAGATGCGGCCCAATCCAGAAGGTGCGGTGTGCGTCCTGCTGGATGGCGAGGACGTCTCGTCGCAGATACGGACACCGGAGATGAGCTTTGGGGCCAGCCAGGTATCTTCGATCCCGGAAGTGCGAGCTGCGCTCCTGGCGATGCAGCGGGGGGCTGCCTCCGAGGGGGGCGTGGTGTTGGAGGGACGTGACATCGGTACGGTGGTACTCCCCGATGCAGAGGCCAAATTCTTCGTGACTGCCTCGCCGGAGGTGCGTGCCCGACGCCGCCACGAGGAGCTGCTGGCTCGTGGGTTCCCCTCGTCCTTCGAGCAGACACTAGCCGAGGTACTCCAGCGGGACGAGGCCGACTCGAACCGGTCCGTCTCCCCGCTTCGGGCTGCGGAGGACGCGGAGCTGGTAGACACCTCTGCCATGACCATTGAAGAAGTCGTCGCCCGTATCGTTCAGCGGGTACGGCAGATCACTGGCGCTCGGTGAAGCGTAGGGGCTTTCTCCTTGGCTTCCATGGGCTCATCCTCTGCGGTTGCGAGCCGAGGAAACCTCCTTCCGATGCCCGGCGTAAAGGCTTTCCTCGGCTTGTAGAGCGCCCGGAGGATCTCCTTCCTTCGGGGCTGGATGTTGTGCTCCGGTTGGATCCAGGGCGCTTGCGCGGCGCAGCTGCCAGCTCGGCCCTGGCTCCCTGGCAGGAGCCTCTCCAACGGCGCTTGGGGGGAGGCGAGCAGGCTTCGCTCCTAGAGCTACTCCGGGTGAAGGCTGAGCTGATCTGGGTGGGTCTGCGAGGGATACCTGTCGCCGGGCACTGGGATGCTGTGCTGGTAGCACAGGGAAACTTTCTCTCCTTCAATCCATCCAGCCAGGGGAGTTCCTGGGAGCGATTGCCGACTGTGCATCCTGGGCGAACCGTGTACGAGCGCAAGGGGGAGGTTCTCCGGGGGGTTCCGTCGCTGCTAGCCTTGGTAGAAAACCGGCTATTGGTGCTAGCTACCCCTCTGGAAGCTCCCGCGGTACTTCGCTTGTTGGAGAATGGGCCTGCTTCTGTAGGGCTTACCCCCCCTGCAGATGGCTTCCTCGGGCTTGTTGCAAAGCCTGCGGTGCTTGCCCGAGCGGCCCAGGGAACCTATCCCCACTTGGCCTCCCTGCTTCGAGCTCTCTCGACCCTCGAGGGAGTGATGGAGTTTGGCCATGGGGTTCTACGGGTCGACCTCCGCCTAAGCACCCGGACCGAAGCGGAGGCTCTGCGGGTAGAGCAGGTGCTGCTGGGGTGGAAAGATGTGTTCTCCGTTGAGGAGAACCCGGTAGCGAACGCGCTCGCGGTAGGGGCACGAGTGGAGCGAGATGGCCCCCGAAGCATTCGAGGCAAGCTTTGTGTGGAGGGGGAAGTCATCCGAAGGCTAGCAGTGGCGTTGGGATGAGGTCACGGAAGGCTCTCAGGGGGGGACCATCCAGTGGAAGGGGAAGGATGCTGGGGAATGGGTAGTTCTTGCTGAGACGGGCGGGAGGTGGATATGGGGGAAGGCGGGACGGTGGAGAACCCTAGAGCGGCAGCCGGTTGCCCCGTGGGGCATCTACCGCTATACGCCCCCGACCCCGGAGGAACCGTGAAATTGGAAGCGTTTCTACAAGCCATCCCCCCTAGCCCTAGACACGGCGATGGCCCTGCCCCGGCGGTCCCCGCACCGGGGGCTGCTCCTGCCCCACCTCCTGGAGGCATGCTGGGCGCGCTGTTCCCACTGCTGTTGCTGGTGCCCATGATCGCGCTGATGTGGTACTCGAACCGAAGCCAGCAAAAGCGCCAGAAAGAGCTGGAAGAAAAGCTGAAGGTGGGGGACCGGGTGCTGACGCAGTCAGGGCTGGTAGGGAAGCTGGTGGAGAAGGGGGAAAAGTACATTAGGATCGAGCTCGCTCCAGGGGTAAGGGCCCAGATGCTGCGGTCATCGGTGGTGGGCCTTGATGGAGGGGACGAGGCTCCGAAGAAGGAAGAGAAGTGAACGGGTCACTATGAACGAGATGCATTTCAAGGTGCTCTTCGTGGCCCTGACGCTTGTATTCGCAGCGGCAGGGTACGTTCTTCGCGGGCACCGGTACTCGTGGTGGACGGCTGCGGTCGGCATGGCCGTGGCGGCGCTCTCGGTCCACTACGATTCCTTCTGGATGATCGTGGTGGGGGTGCTGATGGCGCTTTGGGCGTTGATTTGTACCTTCAACACTGTGGACTTGGGCTGGCGCGTCCGGGCAGGGTTGACGGCAGTGGTGGCAGCGGGGTCCTTCCTGTGCGTATGGCCCACACTTGAAGGACTCTCTCAGGGGAAGATTCCATGTCCGGCTTACATCAAGGAGAAAATCGACTTCCGTCTGGTGGCAGGGCTCGACCTGCGAGGGGGCCTACGACTGGTCTACACCGTCGACGTAGAGGAGGCGATCAAGGACAAGCGTAATCGCTACTATGACGATCTTCGCCAGGAGCTAGCGGGGGCCTTGGGGCTGAAGCCAGCAGATCGGTCAGCCACTCGGGAAGAACTGGCTGCATTGGCGGAGAAGGTGACCGTTGAAAAATCCCGTAGCGGTGTGTCGGTGTTGCTGGTGAAGTTCAAGGACCAGGCGGATGCATCGAAGCTGGAGCCGATCCTGGCGAAGTTCCAGAGTGACCTATTGCGGATGCCCGGACCGGATCCCCAGACAATCCAGCTGAAGATCCGAAGCAACATCGAAACGGACATCCGGGAGCGAGCCGTGAGTCAGGCCAAGGAGACCATTGGCCGCCGGGTCGATGAGTTGGGTCTGCGAGAAGCTGCAGTGACCGTTCGGGACGAAGACATCATCATTGAAGTCCCCGGGCAGGACGAAAAGACTTTCACAGAGATCCGAGAGATCATCAGCAAGACTGCTCGCCTTGAGTTCAAGCTGGTTGATGATACGGTCGATTTTTTTCAGCCCATCCAGCGTGGGAGCGGAGAGGGTTTGCCTCCAGGGGTGAGTTTCTTCGCGGAGGAGGCGCCGGTAGGTCCCGGCAAGACCAACCGGGTGACTCAGGCACGGATGGCTCGTGCTCCTGGTGAGACGATGAAGCAAGCTCGGGACCGCTTCCGAGAGTGGCTGAGCACCCTCAACCCTCCGTCGGATCACGAGATCGGCCTCGGGGTACTCTCGGAAACGGACGAGAACGGGGTTGTGCAGGAAGTTGGTTGGCGCACCTACTATCTGTTCTCCAAGGCTGAGGTGACCGGCGACCAAATCCGGGATGCCCAGGCCACCCCGGACCAGGACCAGCGGGCTACGGGTGGCTGGCACGTTGCCCTTACCTTCACCGAGAGCGGTGCTACGCGCTTCGAGCAGATCACCGGGGAGAATATCCAGAAGCGCTTTGCCATCATTCTGGACGACAACGTAGAGAGCGCCCCGCGGATCCTGAGCAAGATCGGCGGAGGTCGGGCTACCATCACCATGGGCTCTAGCGACCCGCAGAAACAACTGGAAGACAGCCGCAAGTTGGAACTGGTGCTGCGCTCCGGGGCGCTACCAGCGCCCATCAGCCCCTCGAATGAGCAACGGATTGGGGCCAGCCTGGGTACCGATGCCATCCGGCACGGGATTTACGGTGCTCTGGCAGGTTCGGTCTTGGTGCTCGTATTTATGGCGATCTACTACAACGTGGCGGGGGTCATCGCGGACATTGCGGTATTGTTCAATCTGTTCATCCAGATTGCGGTGCTCTCGTCGTTTGGTGCAGCCATGACGCTTCCGGGGATTGCCGGTTTGGCACTGACCATCGGCATGGCTGTGGATGCCAACGTACTGATCAACGAGCGGATCCGGGAGGAACTCCGCGCCGGGAAGAGCCCGCGGACCGCAGTGGATCTGGGCTATGACAAGGCATTTTCGGCCATCATCGACGGCCATATGACGACCTTTATCTCCGGCTTGATCCTGGCCCAGTATGGCACTGGTCCCATCAAAGGCTTTGCGGTGACGCTGCTAGTAGGGATGGTGGTCAGCCTCTTCACCTCCGTGGTCTGCACCCGCCTAGCCTTTGATTGGTGGGTCCGGGGGCTGCGAGTCAAAAAGTTGAACGTGGGCTTAGCGAGGGTCACTATGGAAATCTTCAAACCCGGGCGTGTCTACGACTTCATGGGCATGCGCACCTTCTGGGTGTCGCTCAGCTTGTTGTTGACCCTCCTTTCGGCCTTGGGTGCTCTTGTATGGCCGGGGCCCAACTACGGTACCGATTTCAAGGGTGGTACCGAGGTCGAGATTGGTTTTCTCAAACCTGTAGATGTGGGTAAGGTCCGAGAAGCAACCCGGGCAGCAGGCTTTCAGCACCCGGATGTGGTCGAGGTCGCGGATCCAGCAAACCCCAATCGATTCCTGATCCGAGTTCAGGAGGTTAGCTCCCTGAGCGAGGAGCAGAAGAAGCAGCTCCTTGCAGCGCTCTGTTTCTCGGATTTGCCAGAGCCCCCGGTGTCTCCCGAGTGCCCTGCGGGCTCCCACGCAGTAGAGGCTAAGTTCAGCCCTGGTGGTGACAAGATTTCCCTTCGCTACGAGGCCAACCCGGATCTTGAGCGGATCCGAAAGCAGGTCCAATCCGTCGGTGGCGTCGAACTACGGGGAACTGAACGAAACCCGCTGCTTATCAGCCCACGCGATTTCAAGGTGGAAGTTGCTCTCAAATCCAAGGGCGATCTGCTGGTGGACGGGCTCCGCAAACAGCTAGGCGCTGATGTCGTGCCGGAAACCGCGCTTCGTGTCGAGTGGGTTGGCCCCAAGGCAGGCAAGCAGCTTCGTGACGCTGCCATCAAGTCTGTGGCCATCGCCATTGTTTTCATCATGGCCTACGTGGCCCTCCGCTTTGATATCCGCTTCGCTCCCGGAGGTATCCTCGCCCTGATCCATGATGCGATGGTGGTCATCGGCGTTTTCATTGCGCTACGCAAGGAAATCACCCTCTCCACCATCGCTGCTATCCTCACCATTGTCGGCTACTCCATTGCGGATACGGTCATCGTTTACGATCGCATCCGGGAGAACCTTGGGAAGTACCGAAACAAGACCTTCGCCGAAATCATCAACATCTCTATCAGCGAAACTATCTCCCGTACCATCCTCACTTCCGGGTCAGTGCTGTTGTCGATGATCATGTTCTTCATTTGGGGTACCGGTGTCCTCAAGGATTTTGCCCTAGCTCTCGTGGTCGGTGTCCTTGCTGGAACCTACTCCTCTATCTACGTCGCTGCGCCCCTCACCGAGCTCATTGATCGACGCTTCTTCGCTGGCGACGGAGGTCGCAAGGCTCCAAAGAAGCGCAAGCTCGTCGCTCGCCCTGCCCGCAAGCCCGCTGTCTGACCTATGGAGCACACCTACGCCATCATCCTAGCGGGCGGCGCAGGAACCCGCTTCTGGCCTGCCTCCCGCCAACTGCGACCCAAACAATTCCTCCCTCTCGGCCCTGACCCGGAGGAACCTCTACTTCGAGCCACTGTGCGGCGTATTCTTCCGTTCTGTCCTCCCGAGCGCATCTTGATTGCGACCGGGGCGCACCTTGCTGTGGCGACCCGCTCCCTGCTCCCTGAGCTGCCTCCGGAAAATATCTTGGCGGAGCCGGTGGCTCGCAACACGGCTCCGTGCATCGGTTGGGCCACTCGTGTCATCGGGCGCCGCGACCCGGAAGCGACCGTGATGGTCTTCCCCGCAGATCATGCAGTGGTTGACGAAGATAGCTTCCGTGATGCGGTCTTTGAGGCGATCAGCCTCGCCCACCGGGATACCATCGCTACCATCGGCCTCCAACCCACGCGCCCCGAAACCGGCTATGGTTACATCGAAGTCGGCGACCCGATGGGCCACCAGTCCTTCTGGGTGCGACGCTTTGTCGAAAAACCTGACTTGGAGCGCGCTCGCCAGTTCGTCGAGGGAGGACAGCACCTTTGGAATGGTGGCATGTTCTTCTACCGGGTTCGCAGGTTGAACGAGGATCTACGCGCCGCGCTCCCTACCCTTGCAGAGGGCCTCGATCGGATCGAGGAGGCGGCTCGCGAGGGCAACGAGGAAGATGCCCTTACGGACATTTTCCCCATCCTTCCCTCTATTAGCATCGACCATGGTGTCATTGAGAGGGCTCCCCGGCTAGCCGTCGTCCGAGGGGATTTCGGCTGGAGTGACGTGGGCTCCTGGCAGAGTGCTTGGGAGTTGGCTCCCAAGGATGCCGCTGGCAACGCCGAAGCTCCAGGCGCCCTGCTGATCCAGGCCCGGAACAACTTGGTCCGCGACCTACGCACCGACGGAAAACACCGAATCGTCGCTCTGGTCGGCGTCGATGATTTGGTAGTGGTCGAGACGGATGATGCACTGCTCATCCTTCCTCGGGATCGCGCTCAGGATGTGCGCCTCGTCGTCGATGAGCTCAAGCGTCGCGGGGGCCACGGGGTTTGACCGGGAATTTGGCCCGCATGGCCTGGGTGGTGCTTTGTGGGCGGTAAGCGCCCGCCATGAGCCTGTTTGGCCGCATTTTTCCTAAGAACGCCAGCCTCCGCGAGGAGGTTGGCGGGGTTGACCCGGTGCTGGCCGCCGTCGCTATCGCCCTCATCGGCTTCGGGGTTGTGATGGTCTACAGCGCTTCCGCCGTCGAGGCTACGGTGGGTCATAAAGACCCCCAATATTTCCTCAAGCGGCAGACGGTCTTTGCGGTGCTCTCCCTGGGGGTGATGTGGCTGATCAGCCGCTTCGATTACCGGAGGCTCCAGCGGGGGGCGGTGACATACCTGATCTACGGGGGGGTGACCGCGCTGTTGGTAGCCTGCGTGGCGGGGCTGGGGAAGCGGGTGGGGGGTGCGGTCCGGTGGATCGACCTGGGGCCTATTCGGATCCAGCCTGCGGAGATGGCGAAGCTGGCGTTGGTCTTGTGGCTGGCCTACTCGCTCGCGAAGAAAGGGGACAAGATTAAGAGTTTTTCCGTAGGGTTCGTGCCTCATCTCCTGGGGACTGGGCTGATGATCCTGTTGCTGCTCAGGCAGCCGGATCTGGGCTCCTCGGTCGTGCTCTTGCTCATTACTTTCTCACTCCTGTTCTCTGCAGGGGCTCGGCTAGGGTACCTGCTGGGGGCAGCGTTGGTAGCAGGAGGCGGGGTAACCTTGCTGATCTTGTCCAAAGCCTACCGGCTAGCGCGGCTGATGGCCTTCCTCGACATGGATCGCCACCGGCAGGATGTGGCGTACCAGCCGTTCCAGTCTGTCATGAGCTTTGGTTCCGGTGGCTGGACGGGACTAGGGCTGGGGCGGGGGCTCCAGGTGCTCTACCTGCCGGAGGCCCATACCGACTTCATCGCTGCCATCATTGGCGAAGAGCTTGGCTTCCTCGGAATCTGCGGGCTGATCTGCGCTTATCTGCTCTTGGTTTCCCGGGGGATCCGCACGGCACTGCAGGCCCAGGATGACTATGGGAGCTTTGTCGCCTTCGGTATCTCCACGCTGTTCGGTATCCAGGTGCTGGTCAATCTCTCGGTGGCCATGGCCATCGTCCCTACCAAGGGGCTGACCCTGCCATTCCTCAGCTACGGGGGCTCGTCGCTGCTGGTGAACGCGGCAGCAGTGGGGCTGCTGCTCTCCATCTCTCGTCGGCGGGCGCTGGTGACAGTGGTCAAGCCGGTCCGTCGCAAGGAGGCTGCCCCCGAGTTCGACGCTGCGATGCTGGACACCGCGGAGGGGCGCTCGTGAGCCCCCGGGTGCTGCTGGCCGGCGGAGGCTCCGGGGGGCACGTGTTCCCGCTGGTCGCCGTGGCCGAGGCCCTGCGCCGGGAGGCTCCCGGCGTGGAGATCACCTTCGTCGGCACCGCCTCCGGCATGGAGGCCACGCTGCTGCCCAAGCGCGGCGAGCGTCTGGAATTGCTCGAGATCCTCCCTATCAAGGGAGGCGGCGTGACGGGGGCAGTCCGCGGGGTGACCCGGGCGGCGGCGGTGCTCCCGGAGGCCCGGGCGCTGGTGAAGCGCCTGGATCCGGGGGTAGTGCTCTCCATCGGCGGCTACGCGGCAGGGCCGGTGGGGGTGGGAGCTTACTCGCTCGGCGTCCCGGTGGCGCTCCTGGAGCCCAACAGCGTTCCTGGGCTCTCCAACCGGCTCCTTTCGCCCTTCGTCCGCCGGGCCTACACCGTTTTCCCCGAGGCGGAGCGGAGGTTCCGTCCCTCGACCGTGCGAGGCTTCGGTCTGCCCCTTCGCCCTGGCTTCGTCCCATCGGAGTACACCCCACAGGAAGGCAAGGCTCGTGTGGTACTCCTAGGAGGTAGCCAAGGAGCAGCGGCGCTCAACGAGGTGATGCCGGCGGCGGTGGCCCGGGTGCAGAAGGAGATCCCCTGGTTGACGGTGCTCCACCAGGTGGGGAAAGGGAGGGGGGACGAGATGCGGCAGCGATACAACGAGGCCGGGGTGGGGGCCTTCGTGGAGGTGCGGGAATTCGTGGACGACATCCCCGGGGAACTGACCGCGGCGGACGTGGTGGTGACCCGAGCCGGCGCCGGAGCCATCTGTGAGGTGTGCTTGGTGGGTCGAGCGGCCATCTACGTCCCGTATCCCTATGCGGCGGACGATCACCAGCGCAAGAATGCGGAGGCGCTGGCAAAGGCAGAAGCTGGGGTATGCGTGCAGCAAGGGGAGGCCTCCCCGGAGCGATTGGCCCAGGAGCTGATCGCATTGCTGCTGTCGGCGCCGAGGCGCAAGGCGATGGCCGACGCAGCTCGGCGCCGTGGTCGCCCCGGGGCGGAACGGGAGATCGCGCGGGATCTCCTCGGATTGCTCCGATAACGAGTGGGGTGACGAGGGGAGGACTTCCCCGGTCGTGATGGCCCGGGCTTGCTCGGCGCGCTCGATCCACGCGAACAGATCGGGGCGTCGACCAACCGCACCGAGAAGCTCCTGTTTGCTACGCTCCTCGGTGACCACA
>JANWXX010000015.1:11089-21803 GCA_025057345.1 Polyangiaceae bacterium
GGATCAACCGCGATGGTGGCATATCCCCCACTACACACGCTAGGAGGCGAGGAGGTCCGGGCCAGGCCCGCACCAGGACGCGATCCGCGAGCGGTTCTTCCTCGATGATGCCGGAGGCTCCGAGACGTGCGAGCACCTGAGTATTCCCCACGTAGGCGTGGATGTCCTCGCCCTTCAGGACGCCGTGGCCGTGGACCAGGCGCAATGCAGTGTCTAGGGCGAAGACTGCCTCGTCGCGTAGTGCCTCAATCACGGTGGCCCGGTCGGATCGCAGCGCGTGGGCCGTCAGCGTCCCTTGGTGCTGGAAGAAGATCGGAAGGAGGTCGAGGAGACGACGGCCAACGGAGCCTTCGACCTCGCGTAGCAGACGCTCTCGGCGGGCGCGAGCAAGACCTCGACGGCGCTCGACCAGACGTTGTTCCGCTGTCGGAGCGTGGATCCTGCGTTCAGCCATGAGCCCGCCCTAGAATCCGAAGAAGCTCCTGGTAACCGCGTTGTACGCGGTGAACAACTGATGCATAACCCTCGGCTCCTGCATCGTGGAAGTGAGGATCTTCCCCGAGGGCTAGGAGGGCATCGTGGGCGCTGGCGCGGACGTCTTCGAGGCGAAAAGGCTCGAAAGAACGGAACAGATAGCTCACGCTTTCCTCGAAGGAGGCTTGTCCCGCTCGTTCCTCAAGGACAAGCAACGCCTGGATCTTGTCCTTGGTCCCCTTGTGAGCCCGCTCGGTTAGGAGCTTGCTGACGACGAATCCTGCCGGGGTGAGCCCCTGTCCTCCCTGGGGCAGCGGGGCGATGGCGCCCAAAGCACCCACAATGCGGGAAAGATCCTCGAAAACCATGACCCGGAGAGGAGCCACTCCCCCGATGTGATCACCTTCCTCTGGATCTCCGTAGCCGAGAAGATCGAACACCATACCTTCCGGTCCCACAAATGTTGCTGTCCCGGGCTCGTGGACGAACCCTTGGTGTGTGAGGTTCTCCACGATCTCCCTCCCTTGCTGCTGGACGAGCTCCTCGGGGATCGCCACGTCGATGTCCTCGGTCAGCGCCGGGACGGTAGTTGTGAAGCCAAAAAGACCCGATGACCCCACCAGCACGGCGGCGTCTCCGATGGGGGTCTTCCGGAGCGCCGCAAGGACGCATTCTGCCACGCGCGGGTTGGACACTCCAGCTACACTACTTCTCTGCGAGACGATCACCAGCACAAGAACGCCGAGGCCCTTGCGGAAGCCGAGGCCGGGGTGTGCGTGCGGCAAGGGAAAATCTCCCCGGAGCGATTGGCCCACGAGCTGATCGCGTTGCTGCTGTCGGCGCTGAGGTGCAATCCGCTGACGCAGGAGGGGACGGTTTTCGTTGAAACCATGCCATCCTGGGAGACATCCTGTTACCGATGGGGGAACGTGCGCGTTACATCCGTGGTCTGACTCGAACACATGTGTGGTTCATGACGAATTTTTACGACAATGCACCTCGCCAGCTTTACCCGTGGAAGATCACGGGTGTACCCCTCGTCGAGTAAAATTGATGGAGAGAAACATACCCCGGTGAACCTCTCCCGGGAACTTCCTGCGCTCGGCGCGGAAGAAGCGAGGTCGCCTGGATGACCGGGCGGCGAGCAAGGCCCCTCACGCAACGCCGAGGGGCAAGATCACTGGATTCAAGCTCGTCGCCCCATGGAGGGCGCTGCTATTCTCCGCTCCCCTCATGCCCTCGTCCTTCCACCGTCCTTACCACTCCGTCCCTGCCTTGCCCCTTCTGTTGGCGGCACTGTCCCTGGGAGCGGTGGGCTGCCGTCCTGACCCCAAGACCCCCGCCAGCATGGAGGCACAGGATACCCTGGGAGCTTCCTTCGCTCGCGCCCACGAGACGGAGCAAGGAGCCGATAGCAAGACCGCCGTGGCCGCCTATTTGGGGCTGGTAGACGAGGGGCTCACTGCTGGAGAGGACGGCGTGCGCGCTGTACTAGCAGGGCTCGACGGGCTACTTTGGCGGAGTACTCCAGGGCTCAGCCGCCTTGGGGGCCTCCATGCCCTCGCCTTTCGGGTTCCGGGGGCGCTGATGCAGGTCGAGGAGAGGCTTACGGCGCTCCATGGTGCTGGCAAGGGACATCCAGTTGCTCGAGGGCTGCTGGCTAGGGGGCTCTTGGAGCTCGCCCGATTCCGGGGCGACGCTCCGGCTGCCTCCCGGTGGCGCGCGGCGGCCGGCGAGGTCCAGCAGGCGGTGGTGGTGGGGCCCCTGAGTCCGGCGGCGCTCACCGGGATCCTCGCCGCCACTGCTCTAGAAGATGGCCCCCTGCAGGCTACCTACTCAGGGGTTGGCCCCTTCGCCCGCTCCATCCGTCCACTGACTGTCGAGGCCGATGACGGGGTGCTCAACGCCTCCGCTGCCAGCCCCCAGCCCGGGCTCTACGCGGTCGTTGTCGACGTTGAGGTGCCCCGGGCCCAGCGGGTGTGGCTCGGGGCTCAGACCACCGCCGGCGCGGTGCTGGCGGTCCAGGGACGTACGGTGCTCCAGCGCCCTTATGCCCTCGGTGGCTCTCCGGCGCTCCGATTCGGCTGGGTCGACGCGGGACCGGGGCTGCTCCGGGTCGTCCTCCGCCTCGGTGCCAACGAGGATGGCGCCCGGCTGACCTTGACGGTGCTCGGTGAGGATGGTTCGCCTCTTCCCTGCAAGGCCCCCGTGACCGGCAGCGCTGCCTCCGCGCTGGTGCAGGGGGTCGGCGCCTTCGAGATCGCCCCGCGCAAGGGACCGTCCCTGGAACTGACCACCGCCGCCTTGCTGGCCCTGGGCGAGAGCCGGACTGCCCGTCGCCTCCTGGAAGAAGGGGCTCCCACCCCTGGCGCCTTGCTGCTCTTCGCTCGTGCCCTTGACCGAAGCGATGACCTCCCGGAAAATCGTCGTATCGAGCGGGCAAGGGCTGCTTATGAGCAGGTCACCAAGGCCTGGCCTGGTTCCTGGGAGGCAGCCCTGGGCTCTGTGAGCTACACCGCTGCTCGCAAGGACTTTGGTGAGGGCAGCGTTGAGGCAATCCGGGAGCTGGCCCGGCTCCGCGCCGAGGGACGAGTAACCTCGCCCTTGCTCCGGGTCTTCGAGGCGGTTGTTGCTGCAGATGTCGGACTCCGCGATATCGCCCTCGGATCCTGGGAAGGGGTAAAAAAAGACCTGGATGAGACTCCGCTTCTTGCTTCTCTGGAGGAACGAGTCTTTCCCCGGATCGGTGCTGAGGTGGAGGCCCGCGTCTGCACCGCTCCAGGGTTCTCCCGGGGGAGCCTGGCCTGCCTCCAGGCCAGGCAGAGCCGCGGTGATCTGGCCGGCGCCCTAGCAGAGCTAAATCGGCTCCGGGAACTTCGCGGTAGCCCCCGGGCTTTGCTTCGGCAGGAACTGGCGCTCCGACTAGCTCAGGGAGACACGAAGGAGGTGCTCCGGATCCACGATGCACTCCCTCCTGGAGAGCGGTCCCTAGCAACGCTGGGGTTTCTGGATGACGAGGTGGAGGTGAGGGAGCGCTTTTTCCGCGATCGGGTCGTTTCACGAGATACTCCGGGGCAGCTTCCGCTCTTTCGTCGCCTTCTCGGAGAGGACCTTACCCGCAGCTTTGAGGAGGAGGGCCGTAAGGTCGTCGAGCAGGATCGCAAAAGCACTGCCTCTAGCACGGCAGCGACACTGGTGCTCCTCCACACGGAGCGATACGAGCTAGCCCCCGACGGACTGCTTCGGGCGGTCCTCCACGACGTGCGCAAAGTTTCCGGTACCACGGATGTGGAGCAGGGGATCGGAGGTATCTCTTTCTCTCTGGTCGGGCGGGATCTCCACAAGCTACTTCGGAGGCGAATTCACAAGCGGGATGGTCGACTCCTGGAGCCGGATGCGGCCGCCATGGCGGCTCAGGGCAACTCAGATCTCTCCCAACTTGAGCCGGGGGATTATGTTGAACAGATCGCGGAGGTATGGATTCTCCCGGACCGTGCTGGTCATGTAGTCATTGATACGGAGGATCTGCTCCCGGAGCGGACAGGCGTGCGGCTGGCTACCCTGGAGGTTCGCTACCCCCGGGATTTGAAGCTAGCACGTTGGTCTCATCCCCTTCTTGGCAAGGCAGAGGAGCGGGACGAAGGGGAGCAACGGGTGGTGCGCTTTCGTCTGGAGAATGCGAGTCCACGACGCATGGAAGAGGGGGCACCACGCATGGATCGAGACGTGGCCATCAGCTTCGGAACCTATGCCTGGTCCGACGTAGGGAGGCACCTGGGCGAGCTGCTAGCAGCGCTCCAGGAGGATGACCCCTACGTTAGCCGCTGGGCACGACAAGCAGCGGGAGACGCAGCAGGGCGGGCAGCGGTGGAGCGGGTGGTGCAAGCGGCAGGGAAAGCGATCCGGGTGTCCCAGAGCAACCTGCTATCGGACTCCAACGCGGCCTTGTATGTGGGCCCCCAGACCCTCTCGGCACGACACATCCTAGAACTGGGTCAGGGGAGCCGGAGCTGGGTGGTATACCGGGCGCTCCAGGCTCTAAAAATCCCTGCGGAGGTGGTGGTGGCGGAGCGGGAACCCTTCTCTGCAGACCCCGGGTATCCCGCGAGGCCATCGCGCTTCGATCATCCGTTGGTGGTGGCGCGGCTCCCGGAGGGAGATCTGTGGATCGACGCGGATCTTCCAGGTCCTCCTTTGCCCCCTGGACGGGTGAGCCCGGAGCTTCGGGGGCGGATGGCGTTGCGGGTGAGTGGGGAGCAGATCGCGGTGCAGGGCGCTAACCCTGAGGAGGCCCGAGACGAGGTGGAGATCGCCTTGAAGGTGGATTCCAAAGGGAATGCAGCGGGAACGTTCTCCGTACAACTTCAGGGACGGACAGCCCAGATCCTGGTGGATGCGCTGGACCGGGTGGCCGGGATGGATCGGAAGGAGCTGTTGCGCGGTGTGGTTCAGGCCTGGATGCCCTGGGCCACGGTGAACGATGTGGCGATGACTCCGGCGGCGGGGTCGAACATCCTGGCACTCCGGGCGGAGGTCGTGGTGCCGTCCCTAGCGCAGGGAGAGGGGCAGGGGTGGACGCTGCCGGGCTTCGAGCCTCTCCATTCGGTTTTCCCTCGGCCTACAGCGAGCACCCTGGGGGCGGCCTATGCCTCCCGGCTAGGGAGGCAGAGTGCCCTGGCGGTGGATACGGCGGTTCAGTATCGGGTACACCGCCGGATCGAGCTTCCTCTTGGGTGGAAACTCCCTACTTCCCTGCCCTCCGTGGCTATCCAGCACGAGCTGTTCGAAGCCTCTCGCTCCGGTCAGATAACTGGCTCGACCCTGGAGGAAACCTACGTATTCTCGTTGACGACGGGCACGGTCCAGGCGGACGCTTACGAGCGCTTCGCAGCCCAGGCGAAGCGGGTCGACGACGGATTCTTGACGAGCATCCGCATTGCACCCTGAGATCGGTTAAAAGCGCGTCGTATGTCTCCACTTCTCCCTGAAGTGCTCCGGCGAAAGACCTTCGCTATTATCAGCCACCCCGATGCGGGCAAAACGACACTCACCGAGAAGTTGCTGCTCTACGGTGGAGCGATCCACCTAGCCGGGGCCGTCAAGGCCAAGAAGGGGCGCGCAGGTACCGTGTCCGACTGGATGGCCATGGAGAGAGAGCGTGGTATCTCCATCACCTCCAGCGTCCTCCAGTTCCCCTATCGAGGCTTCTCCATCAACCTCCTTGATACCCCTGGTCATGCGGATTTTAGCGAGGATACCTACCGTACGCTCCATGCAGCGGATGCAGCAGTAATGCTCTTGGATGCTGCCAAGGGTGTCGAGGCGCAGACCAAGAAGCTCTTCCGGGTCTGCCACCGGCGTCGCATGCCGATCTTCACCTTCGTCAACAAGATGGATCGTCCCGCCCGTGACCCCTTTGACCTCATCGGGGAAGTAGAGAACGTGCTTGGGATCGGGAGCTACCCGGTCACCTGGCCGGTATTCCGTGGGGTGGAATTTCGCGGCGTTTACCACCGGGTGGAACGACGTGTCTACCTCTTTGACCGGAACGAGGGGGTCACGGGAGCCGAGCAGGCGACCCTCCAGGTGACCGGTATAGATGATCCGAAGCTCCGCGATGAGCTGGGTAGTGCGGGCTACGAGCAACTCCGGAGCGATCTCGAACTGCTGGAGGCTGCCGGCGACTCCTTTGACCGGGAGCGCTTTATCAAGGGGCTGGTGTCGCCGATGTTCTTCGGCAGCGCCTACAACAACTTCGGCGTCGAGCCCTTCCTCAATGCCTTTCTGGAGATGCTCCCTCCTCCGGCCGCTCGCCTCACCAACAAGGGACCCCTTGCTCCCGATGACGAAATGTTCTCCGCCTTCGTCTTTAAGATCCAGGCCAATATGGACAAGGCCCATCGCGACCGGATGGCTTTCTTGCGGGTTTGCTCCGGAAAGTTTGAGCGAGGGATGAAGGTGCTCCACGTCCGCACGGACAAGACCATCCGGCTGGCGAACCCCACCCAGTTCATGGCCCAGGAGCGTACCATCGTCGAGGAAGGCTTCGCCGGTGATATCTTGGGGATCTACGACCCCGGTATCTTCGAGATCGGCGACACAGTAACCGGTGGTGCGAAGCTGAGCTTCGATGAGATCCCCCATTTTGCTCCCGAACGCTTCGTCCGCATCGTCCTCCTTGACCCGATGAAGCGCAAGCAGCTCAAGAAGGGCCTCGAAGAGCTGGCTCAGGAGGGCTCGGTCCAGCTCTTCCGTCCTCCGCAGAACCGGGAAGGTGACATGGTGATGGGGGCTGTGGGTGAGCTCCAATTCGAGGTGACCAAGTACCGCCTAGAGCAGGAGTACAAGGTCGATACTCGCTTGGAAACCCTCCCCTTCGAGTTTGCCCGTTGGGTCGAGAAGAAAGATCCGACCTCCCGGGAAGAGATCGACATTGCTGTCTTTGAACGGGAGCGCGCTGGCAGTGGCTTCACCGATCTCCGGGGCCGTCCTGTTGTCCTCTTCAAGGGAGACTGGCAGCTCGACATTGCCCGCCGTGAGTTTCCGCACCTTGACTTTAAGGAAACCATCTCGGGCATCGCTGCCTCTCTGGAATGATGTAAGAACTCCTTTCAACACTATTACAAGAGCTTTGCAAAAGGCTGGCTGAGTCTGCGGTTTTGACGGTCTACAGCGCTCGCAGCCTGGCGATAGCGTAGCCGTCACATCCCTCGCGGTGTGGGAGCAGTCGCCACAGCTCCTCTAGCGCGAAGCCCTCCAGATTCTCGATCACCTCTTCGCACTCCTCCCGGAGCACGCTGCACACTGCATAAAGGAGCGTTCCTCCGGGTTTTACTGCGGGTGCAAGGTTCCGCACAATGGTTCTCTGGAGTGTCTGGAGCTCACCCAACGACGACTCCGTCCGTCGCAGGAGGATCTCGGGGCGTCGTCGAAGGGTTCCTACACCGGAGCAAGGAGCATCGATGAGCAGGCGGTCATATGCAGCAGTCCTGATGGCTCCACGCCCTACGGAGGCATCAATCTCGAAGGTATCCCCTAGTTTGATACCCAGGCGCTCTGCCTCAGTACGGAGCCGCTCTAGCTTTGTGCCGTGGAGGTCCGCGGCATCGACGCGCCCCGAGCCACCCAGTGCATCAGCGATCAGGAAGGTTTTGTTCCCTCGGCCTGCACAGGCGTCGAGGATGATCTCTCCAGGGCGGACTTCGAGACATTGCCCGATGAGCTGAGAACCCTCCTCTTGGAGCACGAGAGCACCCTCCCTCACACCGGACCAGCGGCGCGGATCGCCTCCACCGAAGCAGCGGATGGCCGATGAGACAAGGGGGCTCTCCTTGAAGGTGGCGCTAGGGTTTTCGGCCTGGAGGCGTTCCATCCAGGAAGCCCGCTTCCCCTGGCGCACACGGAGGCAGAGAGGGGGAGGGAGGGGGCCTGCGGCGAGGAAGCGCTCTGCCTCGCCGGAGCCCAGAGACCGGTCAAGCGCCCGGCGAAGCCAGCGGGGTGTTCCTGTGACGAATGCCTCCGGGAGGGGAGGTGCCGGGGAAGTCGTGAGGTCGTCGAGAAGCCTTCGTAGCAAGGCGTTGACCAGCCCCGAAGCGCTGCGCTGGATCGACTTACATATCTCGACAGCATCGGAGACAACGACGGGGGGAGGGGCCATGGGCCGGAAGGTCAGCTCGTAGCCTGCGACCCAGAAGAGAGCACGAAGGGGGGGGTCGAGGGAGAGTCCGGGGCGCAAGCGGGAGAGGCGTCCGTCGAGGTAGCGTGCAGCGCGAAGTGCGCCATAAACCAGGTCGGTGACGGCGGCTCGATCCCGGGAGGAGAGCTGGACGTGGCGATCCAGCTCGGCAGTGAGAGCCGCGGCGGCGAAGGCATCGTCGAGGAGGACGCGACGGATGACGGAAGTAGCTAGGGCTCGGGGAGAGAGGGCGGGGGTAGTCAACCGAGGAGTTCCTTGAGCTCGCCGGCAATGGTATCCCAGCGGCGCTCGACGTCGTTCTTGAAGGCGACTGCCATCAGCATCAGCAGGAACATCATGCCGATGAGGCTGGCGACCTCGCGGACGCGGAGAGGGAGAGGGCGGCGCAGCGCCGCTTCCGAGGCAAGGAAGAGCAGGTGCCCCCCGTCGAGGACTGGAATAGGCATCAGATTGAGGAGACCGAGATTGATGCTGATGACCGCCATGACCCAGAGGAAGTATTCGGTACCCCGGGCGCCCTCCTGACCTGCCACTTCATAGATGGCAATGGGGCCGGAGATCTGTGAAAGCCCGATCTTGCCTTGGACCACCTGGACGATGCTAACAACCATGTAGCGCGCCACCTCAGCGGTCTTGGTCACGGCGATGCGAGCAGCATGGGTGTAGCGGTGAGGATGCTCGACGAGGGGTTCGGGCACTGTAGGGGCCCAGTGTTCCATACGAAGTGCATAGCGCTCGTGGGATTGTCCTGATTCGTCCACATAGAGCTCATGGCGGAGCTGGATGGTTCCTGCGTCCTGGCGTCCATCGCGAACGTAAGTGAGTTTGTGGGGCTTGGTCGGCTCAGCGAAGAGGCGTTCGCGAAGTACGCTCCAGGAGGGGATGGGCTCATCATCCAATTTGATCAGCTTGTCTCCCCGCTGAATGTTAGCCTTGGCCTGGGCTGAGCCGGGAGGGACGATGGCGACGAAGAGGTCGGAGCTCTCGATCCCGGTGCGGCTAAAGAGGTCTCCACCGGAGCTCTCCGGGGTGAGGGCAGCGACACCGGGTTCGAAGGCCGCAAGATCCGCGAAACCACCCAGGGCGCCTTCCAGAAGGCGGGGGCGTAGGTAGGTCACTGGTACGGTTTCTCCCCGGTTGTCAGCTAGCACCTTGGCGATGTCACTGAAGTGCCGCAGAGGTCTTCCTCCGATGCTGGTGAGCACGTCGAAGGTGCGCAGACCTGCACGGTAGGCCGGGGAATCTGGGTTGCTCACACCGATGGCGGGGGCGTAGGCGTGGGGCAAGATTCCCAAGCGCCCTACCGAAGCTACCTGGTCATAGCCAACCGGCTCCCGTACCTCTTCCGGGGTGACCTCTACGTCTACGTAGCCCAGGGAGCGGAATACCTTGAGTTTGATCTCTCGCCCCGGGTTCTGGGCTACATAACGCTGGAGTTCAACGAACGTTCCGATCTCGTTACCATCGACTTCCAGCACTCGGTCTCCTTCGAGGAGCTTGCCTTCTGCTGGATGTCCTGGGAGGACTACCCCCACCGTAGGCGGTATGTACCACTGTTCCGAGGCGAATACAGAGAAGTAGAGCACCACCGGGAAGATCAGGTTCATTACTGGGCCTGCGAGGACCACCAAGACCCGGCGCCAGATGGGCTGTGCCTCGAAGGTGCGGCGGCGGTCCTCCGGCAAGACGGGCTCTCCCCGGGACTCTTCCAGCATGCGGACAAAGCCACCCAAGGGGAACAACCCCACGCAGTATTCGGTTTCCCGCCCCCGGAGCCTCAGGATCTTCGGCCCAAAACCCACGCTGAAGGTCAACACCTTAATGCCAAAGATCTTGGCAAAGGTGAAGTGGCCCAGCTCGTGTACAAAGATGAGCACGCTGACCAGGATGACGAAGTAGAGAAGGTCCATGAACCGGTGGGCTGGCTCGGTGTAGCATGAGGGGGCCTGGCGCCAAAATCATGAGCCGTTCCACCGTCGTACTCGTTGCCAAACGCTCCGCCTGGACAAACCATGTCGAGCGCTCTCCCGACCCCCTTGTCCTCGATCTGCTCCGTCGCCAGGATCCGACCGTCGCGCGTATGAGAGCAGCCCATGAAGCCCACGAAGGCGCGCTCGCCGCTGTACGGAGCGCTCTCGCGGCTGCTCAGGTCGATGTGCTTACGGTTGAGGATCTCCATCAGCCGTTTCCCACCGATGACGCCTCCCTTGTGCTCACCGTTGGCGGGGATGGCACTCTTCTCGGTGCCTCTCACCAGATCAAGAACTGTCCGGTGCTCGGGGTCAACAGCGCACCAGGAATCAGCGTTGGATTCTTTTGCGGGGCGGATGCTTCCTCCATTGGCCGCTTGCTGCCCCGTGCCCTCTCTGGTTCTTTGGAGGGAGTCAAGCTGACGCGTATGGAAGTTCGCTTCAATGAGCAAGTGCTCTCGCGCAGGGTGCTCAACGACGCGCTGCTCTGCCATGCTTGTCCAGCAGCCACCTCCCGGTACATCTTGGAGCTGGACGGAGAGCAGGAGGAACAACGCTCCAGTGGGATGTGGGT
>JANWXX010000160.1 GCA_025057345.1 Polyangiaceae bacterium
GCCAGGGCACGAGCCTCGATGCGAAGCCGCTCCGCTAGGTCTTCCCGATTGGCTAGTCGACGGTTGAGCACCTTGAGGGCCCTGCGGATTCCCAGAAGTTCATGCTCAGCCTCGTAGACTTCTCCCATACCTCCTACACCGAGAGGGCGTATGACTCGGTAGATTGTCCCAGGGATCACGGCTCCAGGAGCCCAGGTGGCAGGGGGAGGGGCAGAGCTGGTCATATGGCTCGGTTCTTGTATGGAACCAGGTGGTGCGCCTGCGTCAATCTGCGTATGCTCCTCCTTGATACCCGATGCTTGCTCCGTGGCTCTCTCGGGGACTGTTAGGGAGAGGTAATGAGAGGGATGGAAGATACGGGTAGGGGTTTCCTCCGAGGGGGTATCAAGGGCCATGCTACGCGCTTCATCGACGTGCTCGATTTGCGGTTGCGCGCTTTTTCGCTACAGAGCGGAACGGCGTGTGACGCAATGGCTCTCGGTCTGCCATGTCGTGTGTGTGGCGCCATCCGTAGGCCTGCCTTAGTCCAAGTGTTACTTCCTCGATCGTGACGACTACCCGATCCCCCAACCCTACGCTGTCTCCGTTTCGACCGTGGAATCTCAGCCTATGCTCGTCCAGCTTGTAGCGATCCCGCCCTAGAGCATCTGCTTTTATCCGTACTTCAGCGAAGGGGGAGCTGGTTGTCACCACCACTCCCTCACTTGTGACCCCGGTCACCTGACCTTCCAGCGTCTCTCCGATGTGCTCCCCCAATACGCGCATTCGATAAACTTCCAGTACCTCCTGCTCTACCGAAGCGATCTTCCGTTCTTGCTTTGTCGCTCGCTCAAGATGACAGGCGAGCTGAGCCTCCTCGTTGGCTTCCTGGATCAGCTTATATCCTCGTTGCTCTGCCGTGAGGGCTGCTATCAAAACTCGCTGCACGAGTAGCTCGGCATACCTTGCTAGCGGTGCGCAGAAGGGGGAGAACGCAGGGAGTGCCAAGCTGAAATACTCCCCCTGACTCATTGACCAGGAGGGCTCTGGTAGTGCTCGCCTCAGCGTGTCCATTAGGATCGCTGACCAGGGGTGTCGTCGAATCCTCCGTAGGTGGAGTGCGAGGCCTTGAAGATCGCTCGTTGGGTTCTCCATGGGTAGCCCAGCTCGCTCGCAGAGAGAGAAAAATACCCTGATTTTTGCGGGATCTGGGGGAGGTTGTATACGATAGGGCGCCGCTAGTCCTCGCTCTGCCAGGAACTTTCCTGCGGCTTCTCCCGATAGCAGTACTAGCTCTCTTAGGAGCCCCAATGCACGCCTCTCTGCCGATGAATCTCCGGCCCGCTCCACTGCCGTAGGCTCTCCGTCCCTCAGCCTTACCCGTACCTCTTCCTCCTCAAGATCCAGTGCCCTTCTTCTGCTGCGTCGTGTATGGAGTATCTGGGCAACCTCGTCCGCAGCTTGTAGCTCCGGCGTTTGTGCTTCCATGTCTTTCTCCAGAAGTTCGGTTGCCTCCTCCAGGGATAGCCGCGCTTTGACCCGGACGAATGCCTGATAAAAACGGATTGCCTCTAGGTCTGCTCCGTTGGTGATCCGGACAGAGAGTACCAGTGCCAGGCGAAGCTGACCGGGGAGCAGTGCGCAGGGTTCCTGGGATAGCGATAGCGGGAGCATCGGCACTTGCCTCCTAGGGAGGAACACCGAGCTACCTCGGGCTCGTGCTGCGTCGTCCAGCGCCGACCCAGGTCGTACATGGTGGGCAACGTCAGCGGCAGCGATCCAGACGATGTGGCCTCCCTGTCCGTCTCGCTCTACGAAGAAGGCCATATCCTGGGGGCCGTCCTCCCGCAGATCGATTCCCAGCAGCGGCAGGCGGGTCAGATCGTCACGCCCCTGGAGGGTTTGTATGGGTGGGTCAGCAGGAAGAAAGCCTGCTTCGATCTGGGCTTCTGCTGGAGGAAGCTCGTCGATCTCCTCCCGCAGCAAGATCTTTTGTTCCTCTACCCGAATGTTGCCGGGAGGACCCAAAGATACCAGGAGCAACCCCTCTGGGTTCTCCTCCGGGTAGTCGGGGAACCGGGTGATCTGCCCGACGGCTGCGTCTCCATCCCGCCCATGGACCTCTCCTTGCAGGACGATCGGCCCTCGGATCCGCAGGTCATCTGGCTCCAACCATGCGCTTGAGTGGCTCCGTCGCAAGGTGCCAGCGACCCGATGCGGCGCTCGCTCCAGTACCCGAAGAACCTCCCCCTCCGGACCTAGCGGCCCGCGCCGTAGCACCCGAGCCAGAACCCGGTCTCCGTGGAGTGCTCCCCCGACGGCTCGCCCAAGAAGCCGCAGATCCTCCGGTCGCCCGGGAACCCGTAGCCTTCCCTCCTTCCCTGCCGTCATCTCTAGAATCCCTTCGTACTCATCCGGGTCTTGCCGAGGCCCTGGGAGCACTTCGGGAGGCAGTGGTATTGTCAGTGCATAACGTCCATCGTCGAGGAGCTGCAGTGCACCCTCCTGAGCCAGCGCTTCAAGGAACCGGGTGAACCCAGGGAACATCTCTGCAGAAACATCGAGACGGGTTGCTATCTCCCTTGCAGACAACGGGCGCATGCGGGTGGCTAGCAGATCCAGCACCGCATCCCGCCGGGGCAGAAGCTTGTTCATGGCCGCTCCTGCTGGTAGCATGGCTCCAGGAGTGCGTTCACCCAGGGTCTTGACTGGGAGCCCCTTCCCTGAACCGTATTACGTAAGCAGTGAGCCTGGTGGAGAGCTCCATCGCTCGACTCGTGCTGCTACGCACACCACTACAGCGCGGGTTCCCTCCAGGGCTTCCATGCAGGCACCGAGGGTCGCCCCTGTGGTGAGCACGTCGTCCACCAGCATCACCGACCGGCCTCGTACCTCCCGTGTGCAAGCGAAAGCCCCTTGGATGCTCCTCCGTCGCTCCTCTTCTCCCTGGTGGGCGAGCTGGCTAGTTTCTACCACCCGCCGCAATCGAAATGGGTCGTGCTTTACCCCGAGATGGTCTGCGATCTGTGCTGCTAGCAGCGCTGCCTGGTTGTATCCGCGCTCCCGGAGTCGAGTGGGCGCCAGCGGTACCGGTACCACCAAGTCCACCGGGCCGAGGCTCTCTGCGGCACGGGCCATCAAATTCCCTAGGGGGCGGGCCAGATCCGGTCGTTGTCCGTACTTGAACCGGTAGATCGCCTGAGCCAGTGCCCCCCCGAAAGCACCCACCTCTGCTGTTGGCACTGGTAGCACCGAAGGAAATGCTGCTGGATCGATGGATGCTGCGCAGCAAGAGCAAAATGCATGGCCAAGAGGAACCAACTCGTCGCAGGCAGCGCACCGATCGGGGGATAGGAGTGCTCCGAGAAGATCTAGGAACATGGCCCCTTGTCGGTGAGTTCTTGCAATCGGTTGTGTACCACTTCGTGCTGCCAGGAACCGGCCGCCGCTGCTACTGAACCCTCCTTATCGGCCTATTCCTTTGCTACCGTGATGCCTCGATGCGCGTTACTGAGCTTGATCTCGTTCACCTCAACGCACGCTTTGAGGGTGCTCCTCCCCTTGAACTTCTGCGCTTTGTCTCTGCAACCTTCGGCTTCCGTGCAGCTCTCCTTTCCAGCATGCAGAAGGCGGGTACTGCCCTCTGTTACCTTGCTGACCGAGCCGCTCTCTCCTTCGATGTTCTCTTTGTTGATACAGGTGTGCTTCATGTAGAGACGATCCATACACGCGATGAGTTGGCTCGTACCCATCCCAACCTCCGGGTCATCACTCTCTATCCAGATCACTCCTTCGCCGAGCAAACCCGTCAGGAGGGTCTGCTTTACCTGAGTAAGGAAGGCCAGGAGCGTTGTTGTTATCTTCGGAAGTCTCTTCCTCTGCGCCGGGTCAAGGGTCGTTACGATGCGCTGATCTCGGCACTCCGCCGGGGGGAAGGGGGGGCCCGAGCGAAAGTCCAGCCTTTTGGGCTTGATCCGGAGATGGGTGCGCTCCGGGTCCATCCCTTCCATGCTCTAAGCAACGATGAACTGGAGGAGCTAGTATCCCGGCCTGGCCTGGTGCTCAACCCACTCCATGAAATGGGCTACCCTACCATTGGCTGTTTCCCTTGTACGACTCCGGTGCTCCCCAACGAGCCGGAACGTGCGGGCCGCTGGCGCCACCTTGCCAATGTCACCTATTGTGGCATCAACCCTGTCGATCGTGGCAAGGACGACGATGTTGGTATTGACCTGGACGACCGCTACCGGGTAGCGCTTTTCGGAGGCTCTGCTTGAACGCTCGCTGGACTTTCCTCCCTTGGAGTCTCTGGCTTGCCTTGCAGATGACCAATCATCTACCTGCAAACTATGCGGAACTTATCTATAGGGAAGTTCTAAGTTATCGGGAGCCTCGCCCCTTCCTTGTCACTCGGGGCAAACTGGTTCGGGTGCTGGTGGAGATAGACAGTGGATCTGTCTCCCCAGCCAGGAATCGCTGGAGCCCCGCGTAAGCGATCATGGCTCCGTTGTCCGTACAGCGGGACGGCGGTGGAACGTGGAGCACAAGCCCGTGGCGGGCGGCCAGCTCAGCGGTCCTCCTTCGAAGCCCCTGGTTGGCGGCGACCCCTCCGCACACCACCAGATGCCGGAGCCCCTCGGCCCGAGCCGTTCGGACGAGCTTCCGTGCCAGCACCTCCACCACAGCTCGCTGGAAGCTAGCGCATAGGTCGTCGAGCCCTGCCTCATCCGGTATCCCCGAGCGGGCCACATGCCGTGCCAACCAGCTCTTCACTCCGGAGAAGCTGAACTCCTGCCCTTCCATCATCGGTAGGGGGATCTCGTGGGCGCGAGGGTTCCCATGGGCAGCTCGGCGATCCACCTCTGGACCCCCGGGATATCCGAGCCCTAGGAGTTTGGCAGCTTTGTCGAAGGCCTCACCCGCAGCATCATCCCGCGTGGCCCCTAGCTCGTAGATCTGGGAAGCCAGGGGGCCTTCCACCCGGTAGAGGGCGGTGTGCCCCCCCGACACCAGTAGCCCTAGGAACGGAAAGGGTGGAGGAGGGGCAGGGGAGGGCCGGAGAAAGATGGCGAGCAGATGGCCTACCAGATGGTCGACGCCAATGAGCGGCTTGTGTCGGGACCAGGCTAGAGTGCGGGCGAACTGAGCACCGACTATCAGCGCTCCAGCCAGCCCAGGTTGCACGGTAACGGCGATAGCCTCCAGCTCCTCCACCTTAGTGCCGGCGGTCCGCAGCGCCTGATCCACCACCGGGATGATGTTCTTGACATGGTTCCGGGCTGCTAGCTCGGGGACAACCCCTCCATAAGGACCGTGGACTGTGATCTGACTATGCACTACGTCCGAGCGCACTTGTCCTTCCCTATCGATCACAGCAGCGGCAGTTTCGTCGCAGGAGGATTCAATCCCTAGGATCAGCATGGTCCCCGTTGTCCTCCTTGAGTTCGTCGATGCGTCGTTGTCCTGTCTTGAGTAGTGAGGTCCGAAACCCTTGGTCTAGCTGCAGCCACGCTTGCTGGACCTCCTCCGGAACACCATGCTCTTGGAGCACGTCCGCGAGCAGCTTGTGGCGTCGGTCGAAGTGCCCCGGCAAGATAGGCAACGAGGCATGGGCTTCAGGAATGCTCTTCCCCGTATAGCAGGCGGAAGTATCGCCGAGCATACGTCGGGTGAACGCGAGCTGCATGGCCACGATTCGCTCCCGATCATGGCCAGCGAACAGAAACCCTACCATCGGGTCATCAAAGAGTCGTTGGTAGAGATCCTCGAGAATCCTTCGCAGCTTCTCCTCTCCGCCTACCTGATCGAACAGTGTGCTCACTGGTACAGGTACCTTTCCTGCCACCATCCTCGCTCGTCGCGCTCGATCAGTAGCACGGAGGCTGTAGTCGGGTTGGGTTCCGTCTCGAACCACTCCGGAAGCCGGTCGAACCAGGCCATTCGGAAGGCTCGCTGGGTAACTCCGTGGAGGAACACCATGTGGTTCAGGTACCGAGAGCGGTGGATCTTCCCTAGCAGCACGGTGACCCGTTGGACGACATCCGCTCGGCTCTCCCCGTTGGGCACCCGGAAGTAAAACCGGCCTAGGGCGTCTGACATACGCTGCCGTTTTGCCCAATGGGCCGGGAAAAGCCGAGCACACTCCTCGTCCTCCAGCCCGTCCCAGTCTCCAAATTCCTGCTCTCGTAGTAGGAACGACACCCGCCGTCGGAGTCGTTCCGAATCGGGGCCAAAGACCTCCCGAGTCACGAGTGCTTCCGTTTGACGACACCGCAGGTACGTCGAACTCCAGCAACAAGTATCCTGTACAGGAAGATGGAAGGGCTTGATTGCCTCGGCGGCTGCCTGAGCGCGGGGATCATCCTCTGGACGAGCCAGCGGAATGATGTGATCTGGAGTCACCTTGTAGATGCGTGCATCCAGGTTTGCTGTGGACGTGGCATGACGGATCAAAAATAGTCGCTGGATTGTGGATGCCATGGTTCCCCCTGGGAATCCTCTTGCCCGACCTGTTTACCTGACTGGTTTCATGGGCACAGGCAAGAGTACGGTGGGTCCTGTGCTTGCGGCCCATCTTGGCCTCCCTTTCGTCGATGCGGATACGGCCATCGCTTCCCTTGCAGGCACCTCCCTTGCCGAGCTTGTTCGCGTCCACGGGGAAGCCCACTTCCGTTCTCTGGAGCGCCGATTCCTGGAGGAGCAGCTCGCGGATCCTTCCCCTCGCGTCGTTGCTCTCGGCGGTGGAGCCCTTCTGGACCGCTCCCTGCGTCTCCAGGTGCTCCAGCAGGGCACGCTGCTAGGCCTTCGTGCTTCCCTTTCGCTGCTTTGCCGTCGTCTGTCCACGGATGCTTCCCGCCCACTCCTCACCGGTGCTCCCTTGGAAAGCACAATCCGCGGGCTTCTTGTGCTGCGGGAGGATGCCTACGCCGAAGTTCACGCTACTCTAGATGTGGACCACCTCTCTCCTGAGCAAGCGGCTTTGCGCCTGGCTCACTTGGCCCGCCAGGCGGACCTGTTGGTCGCCGCAGGCAAGCGTAGCTATCCGATCCGGATCTCCCGCAACGTACCATCGTTGTCCGAAACCCTCTGTTCTTTGTCTCCCACTTCGACGCTTCTAGTTACGGACCGTAATGTAGCCCACCACTATGCAAGCTCCTTCCCAGCTTGGGTGGATCGTTTCACGTGGAACACGATTACCCTGGATCCGGGCGAATCTTCCAAGAACGAACAAACCCTTGGACTCTTGTGGCGCACACTCCTTCGGACAGGCTTGGATCGCCGAGGGCTGATCGTCGGGATCGGCGGTGGGGTCGTCACAGACCTTGCCGGGCTGGCCGCAGGAACGTGGCTCCGGGGGATCCGATGGCTGGCAGTTCCCACCACGCTGTTGGGCATGGTGGACGCAGCGATTGGGGGCAAGACCGCCATCGATTTGGAGGATGGTAAGAACGTCGTGGGATTGATCCACCCGCCCTCCGCGGTGCTGACAGGGGTGGGGTTGTTGGCGACGGAACCCCAACGAGGCTTGGTCAGCGGGCTGGCAGAGGCGGTCAAGACCGCACTGATTGGGGATGCTTCCCTGCTGGATTTGATCGAAGCGCAGCAGGAGGCATTGCTGGCTCGGAACCTGGAGGTGCTCGAAGGGGTGGTTCGGGGAGCTGCCCGGGTCAAGGCGGCGGTGGTGAGCCGGGATGAGGACGAGGAAGGAGAGCGGCGAGTGCTCAACTTGGGGCATACCCTTGGACATGTCCTGGAGGTTTCCGGAGGGTTCTCCCGCTGGACTCACGGCGAGGCCGTGGCCCTGGGGATGGTGGCGGCACTCCGGGTCGGAGAGGCTATGGGCTGGACCGAACCTGGACTGGCATGTCGAACGGAGGGAATCCTTCGAGGGCTGGGGCTCCCAACGGTGCTGGATCCAGGGGAGGTGGCAAGGGCCTTGCCACTGCTCTCTCACGACAAGAAGCGGGAGCAGGGTGAGATCCACTTCGTGGTTGTGGAGCGCCCGGGAGCAGCTCGCACCGAGCGGATCACCCTAGACCGGCTCTCTGCAATGTTCTTGCGCGCTGCTGGGGCTTGAGAGCCATCTTGCCGGAAGCACACGCCAGAATTTGGCGCTAGCGCCTTGAGCCTGTACCCTTTCTTCATGTCTTTCTTTCGTGGAGTCGCGGCAAGCTGCGCTATCGGAGGTCAACCAAGTCATGCTCGGGAAATGGATTCAACGGGGATTGCTGGCGGGGATGGCGCTTCTGGTGGCGGCAGCCATAGGACCAGGCTGCGCTGAGCCGGAGTCTTCCCTCTTCATCCGCCATGTGGTTGTTATCCAGCCCCCAGATTGTGCTGCCCGTGCTGAGCCCGACGGCCTTTTCATCCAGGAGGGGTTGGTGGATGTCGCGCTTCGAGACGAATACCAAGCCGTTCTGCTGGTGGGGAATCAGCTTGTGCCCCGTGGCTCTCAGGATCAGGTACGTACCGAAACGAGTCGCATCGCCCTTCAGAATGCTACCGTTCGCATTGAGGACGTGAACGGGAACGTTCTTAGCGATTATCAAGTGCCTATCGCCGGCTTCGTCGATCAGTCCCTTGGGATCGAGCCCGGCTATGGGCTAGCTTCCTTGCCTCTCATCGACTCTCGGGCAATTGCAGCTGTCCGTGCTTCTCTTGCCAAAGGGGCTTCCCGACGCCTGATCTCGTTCGTTAAGGTTACAGGCAAGACCTTGGGCGATTCTGAGGTCACTTCTGGTGAATTCCAGTTCATCGTAAAGGCCTGCAATGGCTGCCTAATCCAGTTCCCTCCCGAGGCGGATGACCCCAGCCTTGATGGGCCTGACTGCCTGGCTCCTGTGGAAACCAACAACCTGAACAATGCCACCCTACCTTGCCTCCTTGGCCAAGATGCGGTGATCGACTGTCGCTTCTGCAACTCCCGGGAGGCTTGCCAGCGCCCCTAACCTTCAACCTTTCCCTCGCAATCCTACCAAAATCATCCCATGGATAGTGCGCTTCCGCGCTTCCAAGTTCTCAGGATCGTTTCGGAAGGTGGGCCAGAGCGCCTGCAAGAGGGGCGCCTCCAGAAAAGGGAATAGGCTCAGTGCTAGCACCGAAACGATAATCTCCGAGGGGGGGACATCCGATCGGAGCTGTCCCTTCTGCTGAAACGCTTGGAGAACCCTTTCCGCAGCCTCGAAAACCGGGCGGCTTTGGGCCTGAATCACGTCCAATACTATGGTGGATCCGGAGAGCGCCTCCATCCGAAGCATGGCCAACAGGTTGCCATGGCTGCTGCAAAAGCGGAGCAGCATATCGATGAAATCCCCCAGGAGCCCTTCCACCGAGGTGGCTTGTCCGAGGATCGTCCATGCATTCTCCGTTACCTGCTCCACTGCCCGATCTAGCACGGCTCTATAGAGCCCTTCCTTGTCCTCGAAATAGTGATGGATAAGGGCCTGCTGGACTCCAGCAGTCTGGGCTACTTCCCTCAGCCTTACCCCGGCAAAGCCTTTGGCAGCAAACTCTTGCTCAGCGGCGTCCAGCAGCCGGCGTCGGGTTTCGGTAGCATTACGTTCGCGGCGGATTGGAGCGCCGGGAGGAGGGTTCGAGGAGCGCGACATCTGGAAGGAAACTGTGTTGCAGCGGGTCATGCTAGGGGAGTGAGGCCGCCGCCAGGTTACGAGAATCTGCCTTCATTTGCACGGACGGCCGGAGATCCCTCTGGAGCGCCCGAGGACCCCTGCAACGACGGAGTGTAGCACGGGTTCCCGGCCCTGACCTCACACCCTCTGGACCGAATGCCGGTGCCTTACCGCAACCGGCAGCCAGCTCAACGTCAGAAACGCTCCTTCTAGCACCCCAGGTCATCGACCCAACGACTCGCGGAAGCGTATTGGAACATGTAGGCGATTCATGAATCCACCTACGAGTTTACCCATAGGGCTACCGTCTTCACCTCCACAAGCGATGGAAACAGGGGGAATGCTCGACAGGTAGAGGGGGCGCTGCTAGCGTCTTGGCGCATGGCCGACCCTGCCGTCCCCCTC
>JANWXX010000161.1 GCA_025057345.1 Polyangiaceae bacterium
TGAGCCCCTCGAATCGAGGGTGGGCTTCCCCGCGATATGCAGAGGCAGGGCTCCACCCACTTCGTAGGAGGCTCTATGACGCGAACGTGGCTTGGGCAACCCTGGCGGAGGGCCGACGAAGTGCCCTCGACGCACGCGTTCCCTTGCTGTTCAATGACGAGCTTGTTTTCCTGCTGGCAAGCCCCGGAGCCGATGACGATGTGTTCTTTGCCAACAACGATGGAGATGAGCTGTGGTACTTTGTGAGGGGTGGGGCCACTCTCCAGAGTGTCTGCGGGATCTTGGAGGTTACCCAGGGGGACTACGTACATATCCCGAGGTCGTTGATCCACCGTTGGTTGCCTCGGCTTGGTGAGCCTGTGGAGGCCCTGGTGATGGAGGCACGACGCGGGTGCTACATCCCGGAGAATTTCCGGAACAAGGTCGGGCAACTGCTGCCAGGCGCCCCCTACAGTCATCGAGATTTTGTACGTCCACAGGGGCCCATTGCCACCCCGGATCGACTACCGGAGGGGCCCTCGGAGCTGGTGATCAAGCGAGGAGGTCGCTACAGCCTCCACGAGCTGGAGCGATGTCCTCTGGACGTGATCGGATGGGACGGTTTCGTCTACCCCTTCGCGTTTGCCATTGAGAAATACCAGGCTCGGACAGGGGCAATCCATCAGCCGCCCACCATTCACACGACCTTTGTAGGGCCAGGCTATGCGGTATGCTCCTTTGTGCCCCGGGTGGTCGACTTCCATAAGGATGCCATTCCATGTCCGTACCCACACTCCAGCGTGGACTGTGACGAGGTCATCCTGTACCTGCGGGGCAACTTCACCAGCCGACGAGGTGTTGGCCCCGGTTGCATCTCGCTCCATCCTTCCGGCGTTGCCCACGGCCCTCATCCAGGGGCCTACGAGGCTAGCATCGGTACCGTGCGTACGGACGAGCTGGCGGTGATGGTCGATACCTTTCAACCCTTGCTCCCCACTCAGGCTGCTCTCGACATAGAGCGAGCCGACTACCACGAAACATGGAGGACCTCCTGATCTCGTTTCGCGCCCTCTTCCCATGCTTGCTCCTCGCCGCATGCTCCCCTCCTTCTCCTCCTGCGCCGGCGCAACCTCCGACTCCGGCGATCACGCCTCCCCGCCTCGTGCCCGTTACCCAAGACGAGCTCTGCCCTTCCCTGTGTGTTCTTCGTCCCACTGCAGCAAACCCTTTGGCACCCGTACTCCGCGGACAAAAGCCGGGGAATGTGCGGGTGGTGCTTCTCTGGAGGGAACCTAGCGGAGACGCCATCCAGGCTGTAAGTGGACTGAACGATCTGGCCGACCGGCTTCGAGGGGTAGCAGGTGTCGAGCTGCTGCTGGTTTCTGTGGATGACGACGGAGCTCGGGCCGAGCAGGCTAGGCGTGAGCTGATCGACCCGGAGACACCAGTGCGCTTTGTATCCGGTCCAGAGGCACAGGCCATCGCAGCAACCTTGGCACCGGAGCGTCTTCCTACAACGTACATCCTCGACCGGGAGCAGCGCCCCATCCTTCGGTTTGACGGAGTACCGGCATGGCGTTCGGCAGCAACGCGGACGCTATTCGAGGGGCTGATGGCAGGGCAGGGTTGCTCCTTCATGATCGAAGAAGAGCATTCGTTGGGAGGGAAGAGCTGCCCGTCGCCCTAGTGCAGTCCCCAAGCTACCTTGCTCTGCAGATCGAAACAGGCCACCCTTGCGATGTGGTCGTTCGCTCCTTCGGGTACCCTGCGGTCATCGTTTTGCTGTTGATCGGTGTTGTACCGGCATGGATTTGTGTCCACCACCATCAGCAAACTCTCGCAAAGACTGCTCACTATCGGGAACACCTGACCGCCTCTTCCCAAGGGGCTATCCACCTCGTTGGTCAGGTCCATGGTCAGACGATGCTGAGTCCCGGCGAACAGCAATGCCTTGCTTACAACTACTGGATACGTCGAGGCAACGGCAGATCTTCTCTGTACTTTTGTTCCCACGGCCAGATGATGCCCCTGGAGCTGACTACCTCCCAAGGAGACAAGCTGTCTATTGCAGCCGATAAGTATAAGGTGGTCATCACCCAAGCTCCTCGCTTGGAGCAGAGACTGAATCACCGACCCCTCGATGTTCCTTGTCCTGACGCCAAGGAGACGGACACTCTAGTGGAGAATTGTCTGCGTCCCGGAGATACCGTGGAAATCTGGGCTTGCCGTGAGCCAGGCACGAATCAGATTACTCGCTGCTATGATGGCGTGGACGAGATCATATCCCCCCCCTCTGGGGGCTTCTACCGTAAGATCCAACGCCAAACTCGTATCCACCTTGGATTGTCTCTCCTCTGGGCTTGTCTCTGGGGACTGGCAGCCCTGATGGTTCTCTCTCCCGGCGCAGTTTTTCTCTCTCGGCGACCCCTCTGCCCGATACAGGAGAGTTGTGAGGAAGCATGGACACGGCGCTCCTGATTTTGGCGTCTTTGTGCGTCGTTGGACTTGGGTACCTCTACCTCCGGCTTGCCTCTCGGATGCTCCTTGCACTCCGGAGCCTGATGGAACGCCCTGTTACGGCCATCCGCAAGCTACGCCCGGGCCCCGTCGAGGTTTCTGGACGGCTGCTCACGGATTCTCCTCTTCGGAACCACCTTAATCGAAGCTGTGCTGTCTTGGATGTCGAGCTTCGCAGCGAATGGAAAATGGGGGCCACCAATGTCACGGTGAGCCAAGAGCGCCGGAGGCTCTTTCTGGCTCCGGGGCTCACCCTTCGTGACGCCTCAGGTTTTTGCCGAATCGTAGCCACCCCTGACACAACCCGTCTCTCCTCGGACCCGATCTGCCGCGTGTACGAACCTCATGAACAAGATCTCTTGCTCCATCGCTGTCCCCACTACCGGCCGCTGGTGGTCCCGGGAGCCAAAGTCATTCTGGTAGAGCGATCCATTCGAGCCAAAGGCCGTGTGGTAGTGACCGGCCACGCTTCCCCTGATGAGAACGCTGAACCCCAACACTATCGAGACGGAGTCGGTTCCTCCTTCAAGATCTCCGCTCCGATCGACCGACACCTCCTGATCGCACGGGGTACGCGAGGCCAGGCCTTGGCCCGCCTTTCGGGGCCGTTGCTCCTTGGTTTCGTCATTGTGGGGGCCACTGGCTACACAGCTTGGATGACGCTACGGCTGGCTCTCGCCTTCTGAGCCACCCTTCCCTACCCTTTGTGCCTTTGCACCCGCAGGGGTTCTCTACAAGCGCGCTGGACCCAACTTCTTTCGGCTAGTGGCGAGCCTCGCTCCGTGTGGGGGAACTGCAAACTTGCTCGACGTATGCTTAGGCATGAGCAGGAAGATTGGTCCAGTGATCGCCGTGCTCGCGGTGAGTATGATGGCTTGCGTGCCTCCTGGGCGACGTGGCTCCCCTCCCCCCCAGGGGCCTTCTACCGGTTACGCAGGAGGATATCCCCAGCCCACGTACTCGCCTATGCCTCCTCCCCAATCACCTGCTCCACAGCCGTCTGTTCCACCGATGCTCAACCCACTGTCTTGGCTCCCCGTCTTGTTCCAACCTTTTCCGATGCCCATCCCTGCAGGCAAGAGTGCTCCTCCGCCTGCAGGTACCGCTGTCCCACCAGGTTCTGGGCCTGCTCCGCTGGGGGTAACCCCCGCAGAGGCAGAAGTACTGACCCTGGTGAATCAGCACCGTCAGCAAGGAGCCGTCTGTGGGAACAAATCGTTTGGTCCTGCACCTCCGCTCATCCACCACGAGGCACTCCATCGAGCAGCCCGGGCCCACAGCCAGGACATGGCCAGTCGCAACTATTTCGATCACACCACCCCAAAGGGACGCACCGTAGGTGACCGGATCCGGGCAGCAGGATACAGCGGTGGGGGCTATGGAGAAAACATCGCAGCCGGTAAAGAAACCCCTCAGGCTACCGTGGCCCAGTGGATGCGTAGCCCCGGTCACTGCGAGAACATCATGGACCCGCATTTTCGCGCCCTTGGGGTCGGTTATGCCTTCGGCCCCCAATCCTCTTACGGCCACTATTGGACACAGAACTTTGGAGGCTGAGGGAACCTTGCTCTTCGGGAGGCGCTACACTGATGGTTCATGAGCCAGCGACCCCTCTTCGTCGGCATCGATCTTGGCACCACAAACTCTGCTGTTGCTGTCTTCGACGGTCAGGTAGTTCAGCTAGTCCGTAACCCTCACGGTTCAAACTTGACCCCCTCCGTGGTCCGCATCGACGGGAAGGGAAACATCACCGTCGGGGCCAAGGCCCGACGATACTTGGAAACAGACCCGCAGAACACCCGGGCTGAGTTCAAGCGGCTAATGGGCACGGGGACTCTTCTGGAATTCGCTGCCGCGAAGGTTAGCAAAAAGCCTGAGGAGCTAGGGGCTGAAGTGCTGAAATCGCTCCTGGCCGATGTACGAGAGCAGCTTGGCATTCAGCCCTGCCGCGCTGTGATCTCGGTACCGGCCCTCTTCGAAATTCCCCAGAGCGCTGCCACATCTGAAGCAGCACGCCTCGCTGGGCTGGCCCAGATCGAGCTGATCCAAGAGCCCATCGCCTCGGCTCTTGCTGCTGGCTGGCGGGCAGACGAGGGCCCCGGAAAGTGGCTTGTTTATGACCTCGGCGGTGGCACCTTTGACGCCTCGCTGCTGGAGACTCGCGAGGGATTTTTGCGTGTAGTGGGCCACGAAGGGGACAACTTTCTTGGGGGCCGCGACCTTGACTGGGCCATTGTCGACTGGGTGCTGGCTCGCCTTGCCGAGCAAGGAGCCACCTTGAGCCGCTCCGACCCCTCCCAGGCTCCGGCGATCCGCAAACTCAAGCTGGCTGCCGAGGAGGCCAAGATCGAGCTGGGACGCACTGAGGAGGCCAGCCTGCTGCTCCCCGGGCTCCTCCCGAACCTGGATGTAGACCTCTCCCTCGACCGCTCCACCCTTGAAGCTCTCGCTACTCCCTTGGTCGAGCGCTCCATTGCCGTCTGCCAGAGGCTCCTTGAACGCTGCGGTGTCCAGCGTGGTGAGCTGAAGCGCATCGTCCTCGTAGGTGGCCCCACGACCATGCCCTTCCTCCGTCACCGGGTCTCCGAGGCTCTTGGTGCTCCGGTGAATGAAGGGCTCGACCCAATGACGCTGGTGGCTCAAGGAGCAGCGCTCTTCGCTGCCACCGCGGGGCTCGATGGTCGTCCTGCAGTGCGGGATGAAATATCAGCCCAGAAGCTGTTGCTGCACTATCCACCGATGTCCTCCGACCTCTGTCCGCACCTGGTCGGCCGCCTACTGGAGCGTGCCCCGGGGCCTGCCTTGGCCCGTATCCGCCTACTCCGCGAGGATGGATGGCGCAGCGAGGAGGCTCACATCGACGAGGACGGAACCTTCGTACTTACCGCGGAGTTGATCCCTCGTAAGGCCAGTGTCTTTGCGCTGGAAGGGAGGGCGGGGGACGGCACTGTAGTTCCGGTCCACCCTTCCAGCATCACAATCGTACAAGGGCTGACCATCACCGACCCGCCGCTTTCTCGTAGCATCGGTGTGGCCCTGGCCAACAATGCAGTCCAAGTCTACTTCGAGCGAGGGACGCCACTACCCGCCCGGCGTACTTTCGTTCATACCACCGTAGAAGGCGTGGCTCGTGGCTCCGATGCATGCGTATTGAAGATCCCTATGGTTCAAGGAGAGATGCCCCGGGCCCATCTCTGCCGTCTGGTCGGTTCTCTGGAGATCCGCGGCAACCAACTTCAAGCCAGCCTACCGGTAGGTGCCTCCGTCGAGGTTACCCTGGAGGTTGACCGGGGTGGGAAGCTCAGGGCCCGTGCCCTTATCCCATCGCTCCAACAGGTCTTCGAGGGCATTGCTCACCTGATGGTCCCGGATGCCTCCCCGGAAACCCTCGCTGCCTCTCGGAAGGCTTGCATAGAACGGTTGGCTGCCTTCCGTGCTGACGCCTTCCGGCAGGGAGATGCCCAGCTTCTCAAGAAGATCTACCGCACCGACCGAGAGCTGGAGGAAACTGCCCGAGACGTGGAGGCAGCCCTCGGAGGGGATGCAGATGCAGCACAGAAGGCTCGTCGCGCTCTTCTCGACATTGAGGCGGTTCTCGACGAGCTGGAACTGGAGCGGAGCTGGCCCGAGATGGAAGATAGAGCCCGTCGCACTGTCGCCAGCGCCTCCCACTGGGTTTCCATGTACGGTACCGAAGTAGAGCAGCGTTACTTGAAGGAGGCCATAGCCGGCGTCGATAAGGCCCGAAGTTCCCGGGATACGGCAGAGCTCAACCGCCAGCTTAAGGTAGTCCGCGACCTGCAAAATGCTGCCTACTACCGGGATCCAGAAGCCTGGCCCCAGGAATTCTCCTACCTCTGCTCTCGCCTGGACAGCACCACTGACCTGCCCAAGGCTCGCTCCCTAGCTGCTGAAGGGCAGCGTGCTCTGGAACAACGGGACATGACAGCTCTTCGCGGCATCGTGGAGAAGCTGTGGAGGCTCATGCCGGTGGATGTGCAAGAGCGCAGCAAGAGCTACCAGTCAGGGATCGTCTGATGAGCCAAGACAGCCTGCAGAAGAATCCTTTCTACATCCTGGGTCTGCCTCCCACTGCAACCCGAGCGGAGGTCGAGCGCCAGGGACAGAAGCTGCTGGGGCTCCTGGAGCTGGGGGCCAAGCAGGCTCGCAACTACACCACGCCGCTGGGCGATTTCCCCCGGGATGCTGACCTGGTGCGTTGGGCGATGGCCGAGCTTCGCAATCCGGATCGGCGGCTTCTTCACGAGGTTTGGGCCACTCCTCTGCCACCGTTGCCTCCCCCACCCGCCCCGCGTCTTGCTCCAGGCCCTGCCCCTTGGCCTGAGGCCCTGGAGGCTCTCGGCTGGAAGGTTCACCGTTCGTAAACCATCTCTGGTGCATCATCGTCAGCTGCTGGTAGGTAGCGGAACTGTTGGACGTCCGAATCCCTAGCCAGCTCCAACGCTTCCTTCGCCCAACGGCGATCTTGCTGATGTGCCTGCAGTACCCGACTGGGGTCGAGTCGTTCTTGTGGGATCAGTACCGTTGATGCTGTGACCCCAGGGCACTGCTCAAGGAAACTCAATCCTTTACGCCCCAAAGAAGAGATCCGTTCCAGAACGGATTTGTACGTGTGCGAATTTCTTGCGGTGCCTCCTCTGCAGCATAGTCGATTATCCATTGAAAGGGCACGGCTTCGCGCAGATCGCGGTGGAGATGGCTGTACGTCTCGCTTTCCACGATGTCTTCCACCAAGGCAGAGAGATAGTGCTCTCCGGGGAGACTCACAGCCTGTCTTGAGACAAACGACCGCAAGCGCTCGAAGGCTTCCTCCAAAGACGCCAACGAGGATGCATGGGTAGTCGCCCCTTGGCATGGTCTGGCCCTTTCTCCCAGAGAGGAAGCGCGCTGCTGGTGGAGGTGTCGTTGCCCAAGGCCAACGATCCTACCTTCGATGCTCCAGAGGCAGACTGCAGGACATACTCTGTCCGCGAAGGGTTTGACGGATGTTTCCGGGGCGACTACCTCCTGAACAAGCTAGCAGTTTCAGCCTAGGCGAGGCATCCAAGCACCATGAGTTCATCGGTCACGTACCTTTCGCAGGAAGCACGGGTTCGTTACGCCAACTACGCGCTCTCGGTGGTCACGTCCCGGGCGCTGCCAGACGTGAGGGATGGGTTGAAGCCGGTCCAGCGGCGGATCTTGTTCACGATGAAGCACGATCTAGGGCTGACTCCGGACGCGAAGTACCGCAAGAGTGCGAAGATCGTTGGCGACGTGATGGGGAACTACCACCCCCACGGGGACATGGCGATCTACGACGCAATGGTGCGCATGGCCCAGCCGTGGGTGATGCGAGCGACGCTAGTGGACGGCCAAGGGAACTTTGGCTCCCCGGACGACGACGCGGCAGCGGCCTACCGCTACACCGAGGCGAAGCTCACGCCAATCGCGTTGGAGCTACTGGAGGAGTTGGGCAAACAGACGGTCTCGTGGCGCCCCAGCTACGACGGCACGAGGAAGGAGCCGACGGTGCTGCCGGCGAGGTTCCCGAACCTGCTGGTGAATGGGGCGCAGGGGATTGCCGTGGGTATGGCGACCAGCATTCCGCCCCACAACCTGGGGGAAGTCATCGATGCTTGTGTGGCCCAGATCGATGCAGGACGAGAGAATCCACTGCCAACCAAGACGCTGCTCAAATACATCAAGGGGCCCGATTTCCCTACTGGGGCGACACTCCAGGCTACCCGGGAGGATCTGCTCGCGGTGTATGAAGGGGGCTCGGGTACATTGCGGCTTCGGGGTGACTACCGGGTGGAGGAGAGAAAGGGCGGGTCCATCGATCTGATCCTGACCTCTGTACCTTACGGGGTGGCTCGTAAGGATGTGGTTGAAAAGGTAGCGGACATCATCGTCCACAAGAAGCTTCCGGCGATGGTCGACGTGCGAGATGAGTCGACGACCGATGTGCGGATCGTCATCGAGCTGAAGAAGGGCTCTGACCCTCACCTGGTGATGGCATACCTTTACAAGCACACATCGCTGCAGACCTCGGTAGCGATCAACATGACCTGCCTAGTACCTGCATCATCTCCGGCGGTCCAGGGGACGGGGCTTGTGATCGACGGAGCCGAAGCTGTATCGCCGGTGCCAGAGCGACTTGGGCTCCAGCAGATGATTCAGCACTTCCTCGATTTTCGCATGGAGACGGTGCGACGGCGCCTGATCCATGACCTGGATGAGCTGCGTGGGCGCATTCACCTACTGGAGGGGTTTGATAAGATCTTCAATGGAGTGGACGAGGCGCTGAAGCTGATTCGCAAGAGCCAAAACAAGGCGGATGCCCGGGTCAAGCTGGTGGAGCGCTTTGGGCTGAGCGAGCTCCAAGCCAATGCAGTGCTGGAGATGCAACTCTTCCGGCTGTCGCACCTGGAAATCCAAGATATTCGCAAGGAGCTGGATCAGCGGCGAGCCGAAGCACGGCGCATGGAGGCTCTGCTCAAGAGCGAAGCCAAACGCTGGGAGCTGATCAAGGGGGAGCTGATGGAGATCAAGGCCAAATATGGCGAAAAGCGGAAGACGAAGGTGATTGGGAGCACCGATGAGCCAGAGTACACCGCGGAGGATTTCATTGCTGCGGAGGATACCAACGTCATCCTATCCACACAGGGTTGGATCAAACGGGTCCGAGAACTCAAAGACATCAACACTACCCGGCTCCGAGAGGGAGATTCTCCCCTGGCGGCGGTGGCTGGTTCTACCAAACATTCCGTTGCCTTCTTCTCCAATTTTGGAGCCTGTTATGTCATGCGCATCCATGATGTGCCGCCCACTACAGGCCACGGTGATCCAGTTCAAAAGTTTTTCAAACTAGACGATGGAGAGCGCATTATTGCGTGCATGTCCTTTGATCCAAGGGTGATATCCCTTCCATCGGTGGACGAGAAGGGAGACCCCCAGCCCCCCTATGGGCTCGCCGTAACACGGGGTGGTCTTTCTTTTCGCTTCCCTCTGGCAGCGCACCGGGAGCCATCCAATAAGACGGGACGGCGCTACGCTCGGCTCAACGAGGGAGACGAAGTGGTGATGGTGGCATCGGTAGGTGACCAAGATGGGGTGATCGCAGTGGCGAGTGATGGTGTAGCTCTAGGGGTGAGCGTGAAGGAGATCCCGGTGCTGAGCGGAGCGGGCAAGGGGTCGGCCTTGATGCGGCTCTCGGAAGGAGAGCGGATTGTGGGAGCCCAGGTCATACTCCCAAGGAAGGATACGGTGCAGGTCGAAACCGAGAAGGGGAAAATCTTGGAGATTTCCTGGTCCCAGGTGGAGGGAGAGCGGGGCCGCACAGGCCACATACTGGTCAAACGGGAGCGCTTTTCCAGGCTGATCCCCCCTCCTCCTGTCACTCCCTCGTTGAACCCCAACTGAAGCGAGCAACGGCATCATGGCCAGCAACTATAC
>JANWXX010000162.1 GCA_025057345.1 Polyangiaceae bacterium
ACCGCTTTCTCATCGACCCTACACCCCCGGCTTCAATCAAGCCCAATCCTAGCGGCATCGGCGGTACCGCAGTGGTGGAGGGCATCGACGAGGTGCTGCTCAAGCAGCGGGCCGAGTTTCTTCGTCCTGACTCCCTGGTGGCGATCATTACCCTCTCCGACGAGAACGATTGCTCTATCATCGATGGCGCACTACCGGCCGAGGTATGCGAGGATCCCGAGCTAGACGAAAACGGCAATCCGATCAAATGCAAGACGAGCTGGGTCGGCTGGCCTTCGGGCTACGTCGAGGGCAACTTCGACGGCTGGAAGGTCGAGGGTGGCCGAGTCAAGGGTACGCCCTTCCCGGTTAACCACTTCGCCAGCCAGCTCCGCAACCAAGGAGCCCCCTTCTATCTCAAGTCTGGCACCCCCGCTTGTGCCGACGACCCCTACAGCCCCGACTGCCGCCAGTGTTATACCCAGGGCGCTAGCGATTGCGTCGAACAGAACGAGGTCAACGATGCTCCCAACCTGCGGTGCTGGAACCAGAAGAAGCGCTTCGGGGTCGATATGCTCTACCCACTCAAGCGCTATGTGGATGGCCTAACTCAGACCAAAGTCTACGACCGCAATGGATACCTGGTGCCAAACCCCCTCTTCGATGACTTGCCCTTCAAGCAGGCCCGCAAGGAGGGCAAGCCCCTCAAACGCCCCAGAGCTGAGCCCCGCAACGCGCTACTGGTGTTCTTCGCCAACATTGTCGGCGTTCCATGGCAAGACATTGCCGTCGACCCGAAGGATCTTACCAAGGGGTACAAGCCTGCCTACGCTACCAAGGAGGGCGAGCAAGGCATCGACTGGGATCTCATCCTCGGCAACCCCTTCGCCCTCAACAAGGCCGATCGCAAGGATCCGAAAGATCCGCTCATGATCGAGAGTGTCGTACCTCGGAGCGGTACCCATCCCATCACCAACGAAACCATTGGCTCCACCGGCTGGAACAGCATCAACGGCCACGAGTGGAATCCTGGTACCAGCGACCTCCAGTACACCTGCATCTTCGACCTGGAAAACCCAACCGATTGCAAGAACGCAACTTCGTCCTGTGATTGCAGCGACGACGAGATTGCGACCCTGCAGAACCCGCTCTGCGAAACCTCTCCAGGTAGCGCACAGTACTCCTCGATACAGTACCGCGCCAAAGCCTTCCCTGGGACTCGATTCCTTCAGGTGGCCAAGGATTTTGGTCAAAACGCTATCATTGCCAGCATCTGCACCCCCAACCTCAAGAATCCCGCTGCCGCTGATTTCGGTTACCGCCCCGCCGTCGCTGCGATCATCGATCGGCTCAAGACCCAACTCACGGGCCGCTGCCTACCCCGTCAGCTGGCTGCCAACCCCGACGGCTCGACCCCTTGCTTGATCATCGACGCCAAGTTCAAGAAGGACAAGGACAACCCCGCCCAGGAGGCAGAGGTCAACGCATGTAAGCAGTGCGACGGCATTGCTCGGAAGAAGATCGACCCCAAGGTTGCCTCATTGCTCACCGGCGACGTGCTCGACTACGAGTGCCTTTGTGAGGTGACTCAGCTCTCGGGTGCTGATCTGGACGAGTGCCAGTCCAAACAAGAGCTGACTCTGCTCTCCAGCGGCAGTGACAAGGGGGGGTGGTGCTACGTTGACCCCGGTGCGCTTCCCGCAGACAAGAAACAGGCTGCTGCTGCCATTGTGGAGAAGTGCCCTGCAAACGAGCAGCGTACCATTCGCTTCGTCAATGCCAAGACCGAGAACACCACCCTGTTCATCACCTGCCTCGGTGCTGCGTCCGGCAACGAAACCCTGCCATCTCCCGCTGCCAGTCCGTGATCCCTCTCTCTCCTTTTCCGGAGGCTGAGGGGCGGCGAGGGGCACCCTGAGTCGGGATGACCGCAAAGAAGACCATCCTCATCATCGAGGACGAGACCTTCATCGTACTCGGCCTTCGAGATGCCCTTGAATTCGAGGGCTTCCATGTTGTAAGTGCAGCCCGTGGCCGTGAGGGGATCAACCTCGCCCGCCAAGAGAACCCGGATGCCATCATCCTGGACCTGATGCTCCCGGATCTCAACGGCTACCAGGTATGCGAAGAACTCCGTCGCTGGAACTCCTTCGTCCCTATCTTGATGCTGACGGCACGGAGCCAGGAGATCGACAAGATCCGCGGGCTCAACGCTGGCGCTGACGACTACATGACCAAGCCATTTAGCGTCGGTGAGCTGATCGCTCGGCTTCGGGCGATCTTCCGCCGTACCGCTCGGGTTTCCGACGCAACCCACGACCGCTTCTCGATTGGCTCTGCCGAGGTCGATCTCACCGCCCACGCAGTCCTCCGCGATGGGGCCCGCCACGATCTTTCGTTCTATGAGGTTGAGTTGCTCCGGTTGCTTCGAGAGAAGATTGGACAGCCCGTAGCCCGGGATGAGATCCTCTCTCGGGTGTGGGGTCTAGAGGCTACCTCTACCAACCGCACCGTGGACAACTGCATCGTCAAATTGCGCCGGAAGATCGAAGCGCAGCCTGACAGACCTTCCCATATTCTTACGGTGTACGGTTATGGCTACAAGCTGGTGCCCTGAGCCGGGGTAGGTTCATCGGGAAAACAAACCCAACTCAAAAAGAGAAGCATGCCGATCCGCACCCACGACCACGTGGTCCAGCAACGTCAACCCGACAATTCTTGCTGCCCGTGCTACCTCCAGTGACATCCGTGCATCCTCCGCTGAAGGGGTGGGGTCTCCGCTGGGATGGTTGTGGATTAGGACAAAGTTCGAAGCCCCTACCCTTAGGGCTGTTCGAAGTACGTCCGCTACCCCGATAGCACAGCCATGGGCTCCTCCCTGGCTCAGCCTCCGGGCCGCTAGAAGCCCATGACGGCCGTTGAGGGCGAGCATCCATAGCTCCTCGTGAGAGAGGTGCCCCAGACGCCTCCGACCCCAGTCAGCTACCCGCTCCGGGTTGCTCATCACCAAGGACATGGAGCAGCTCTCTCGCACGGTCGAGCGTCGCCCCAATTCCAGCGCCGCCTCTAGCCTCAGCCTCCTCGCCTCGTTGAGTCCCTCCACCGAGGAGTTCCTCAGTCCCTCCCGCGCGAGGCCCAACAGCCCTCCGTGCTCCTCCAACAGCAACTCTGCAAGCCGTCGAGAGGCTGCCCCAGTACCCAACACCAGCGCCGTCAGCTCTGCGTCTCCAAGAGCTTCCACGCCATCGATTCGAGCGCGCCCTTCCAGCATCGCCTCCTGTTGCATTGCCTGTGCATTCCTCATGCTTGCTACGGAGTTGCACAGGGCATACCAGGAAAAATATTGTTTTTTTCGGGGATTTTTTACCGATACATGCGGCGAAATGGCGACCGAGCGGGTGGTGAGGGGTGGCGAAACGCCAGGCCCTCGGGAGGTTCAACGCTGCCTCTGCAAACGTCGGAGCGCCGCCCCGTAACGACGGTGGCGCCGCTGGAGTAGGGCACGCGCAAGGATACGCTGCGACGGAGAGCCCTGAGAGGAGCCAGGCAGGGCCATCGACCCGGACAGCTTCATCTTCTGGGCCACCTTAATGCCCAACGCCTCCGCCACTTCGACCGCGGCACGCGCCCCCGACTCGGCAGCTCCTTCCATATAGCCTTGGGCCTCCAGACTCGTGTGTTCTCCACAGAAGTGGAGCCCCTGCTCTGGCAACCCCTCGACCCCACAGATTGCGGTGTATTGACCCACTCGGTAAGCAGCATAGCTCCCCTTGACGAAGGGTGCGGAAGGCCAGTGCATACGGGCAACTTTCCCGTTGGAAGCCGCTTGCACCCCGGGAAAGACTTTCTCGAATTCTTCCAGGAAGGCATCCCGCTGCGACTCTGGCGTCCCGTTGCCTACGGCAACCCCTTGCTTCCCTCCAGTGAAGTTGGTGATGATCCCCGACGAACCGGTCTGCAGACGGCTCGTCTCCCAGGAAGATTGATATGCAAGGTCGACGAAGGTTTCCCCGTTAGAACCCGCCTTGCGCCAAACTCGGGAGGAGAACCCCACCATGAGCTTGGCGTTGGTACCGTAGCCGAGTTCTGCGATAGCCTTGGCCTTCGGTGCCGACAGAGGAGCATCAATCTTAACTTCTCGGAGTGTGGAGAAGGGGAGCGCCAACACTACCCGGTCCGCCTCCACTTGCACCGGAGAACCTCCCTTGTCGAAGGTCAGGCGGTAGCCACCCCCGTCCCGCACCTCGATAGCAGTGAGGCGATGTTCCAAGATGACTTGCCCTTGTGAGAGTCTAGAGGCCAACGCTTCGATGAGGGCATCGTTGCCCTTCTTGATGCGAAATCGCTCATCAGAAGCCCCAAAAATCTCGAATTTCTCCAGCTCGGTTGAGATGAGGAAGATCAAGTTGAGGGCATTGGTTTCTTGGACTTCCAGGCCAAACTCGATAAGGTAGGCCACTTCGAGGAGTTTGCGCACCGGGCCGGTGGCGTTGATCTTGTCGAACCACTGGGCAAGCGACAGCGCATCCAGGGCCTCCCCACCGTTCGGTTTGTCATAGTAAACCCAGCGATCTTCCTGGTCTTCGAGGGATGCCAGGGCCTTGTCGATCTCGGCTGCAATCGGCTCGAACCCTTGAAGGATCTCCTCCTCAGAGAGCACCTTGCCCCCGATGAAAGGCCAGCTCTTCCGCAAGGAAGGGTCATCCTGCTGGTAGTCGAGGAGTTCGAGTTCGAACTCCTTGCAGAGATCGAGCATGGTTTGGTGTCCCGTGTCGATGAGTTCTCCCCCCAGCTCACAGCTCATCCCCTCGGGGAAGAGGGTCCGTTCGGAAAATACCCTTCCTCCCACCCTCTTGGAACCCTCGTACACCGTGGGCTGAACCCCAAGCTCTCCCAGGCGGACTGCACAGTGCAACCCTGCGAGCCCTGCCCCTACGATCACGACTTTTGCATCCTTGCCCGGACCGCTCCCTCCCTGACCTCCCCCGCCCGAGGCTCCTCCTGAGCCTGCCCCTCCCTGTCCGGAACCTCCGGACCCACCAAAACCTCCGGCTCCGGGACCGGGGTCTGCGGCAGAAGAATCATCGTTGTCGGAGCATGCGCCCGCTGCAAGCGTCAAGAGGCCCGAACCAACAAGGAAATTCCGCCGGGAAAGGTTTCCTTTGCGCTCATAAAAAAGACGAAGAAGATTATGAAAAAGTGGTGTCTTTGCCATGGGTGGGAGTGTAAGCACAGCTCTGCTCCCCGTGCTACCAAGCCCCCAGCAAACTATCCTGGCTCGCAGTTTGCCAAACAGCGATCCCCTTTCCCAATGGTTCTGTGTTAGCTAGAAAGGCGGGAGGATGGCGAAGGGCCTTACGTTCCAAGAGCTGATTCTGACCCTGCAACGATTCTGGGCTGAGCGGGGGTGCCTCGTGGTGCAGCCTTACAACTCGGAGGTGGGCGCTGGAACTTACAACCCGGCGACCTTCCTCCGGGCGTTGGGTCCCGAGCCGTGGAACGTTGCCTTCGTTGAACCTTCCCGCCGCCCCACCGATGGTCGCTACGGGGAGAACCCCAATCGACTCCAGCAGTTCCACCAGTTCCAGGTCATCCTCAAGCCCTCTCCTCTCGACCTGCAAGACCAGTACCTTGAGTCTCTCCGGGCTATCGGCACCGATCCACTCCAGCACGATGTCCGCTTCCTCGAAGATGACTGGGAATCCCCCACGCTAGGGGCCTGGGGCCTCGGCTGGCAGGTCTGGATCGATGGCCTGGAGGTATCGCAATACACTTACTTCCAGCAAGTGGGCGGCATCGACTGCCGACCTGTGTGCGGCGAGTTGACCTATGGGCTGGAGCGAATTGCTATGTACCTTCAAGACGTCGATAACGTCTATGACCTTCGCTACAACGAGCACGTGACGTACGGCGAAGTGTTCCAGCGAGCTGAGTGGGAATGGTCTACCTACAACTTTGAGGAGGCGGATGTCCCAGCGCACTTCGAAACCTTCTCCCGCTACGAGGCAGAGGCCAGGCGTCTCCTAGAGCGAGATCAAGATCCAAAGAAAAAGCTCGTGCTCCCAGCCTACGATTTCGTGGTAAAGGCGGCGCACCACTTCAACGTGCTGGACGCCCGGGGCGCCATCGGCGTCACCGAGCGACAGCGATTCATTGGGCGGGTGCGCGCTCTGGCTCGGGCCACCGCCGAGGCCTACCTGGCCCAACGGGAGGCGCTGGGGTTCCCTCTGGGCCAGGTGGTGTAGTCACTCACCACCGCCCTGTCATCTTTCCCCTTGGAGGAGATGTCGCTCAGCTCCTAGATGAAGCGGTCGACCGCCATGACCCCTCCTCCAGGGGCCAGCCCTAGCCCCCGTACAGGATGTGGGTGCTCAGCTCAGGTTGGCATCTGTTCTCTGGCCATCCTCTTGAGTGGATTCATCGCTGACGGAGTGGAGCCCCGAGCAAGGTGCCACTCTCCGCGATCCTGAGATGATCGGGCATGTCATCTTCGAGCCCTTCGGCCAAAAGCCTTGAAGATTCCCTCCGATGGGCTCCCAAGTCGAGGAGTATCTCCAAGAACGCCCGGGGGAAGATGGGTGGAGACTCGGCGAGAGCCTGGTGGAAGATCACCGTAGAAGGGGAGAGGCCCGGCAGTGTGTTCGCCTCGATCAGCAGTACCTCACCAGTGGCGCGGTGGAGAAAGGCGTCCAGCCGGGCATAGCCTTCGATCCCGAGGGTGCGGGCGGCGATCTCGATCCGCCGGCGGGCTAGGGCGAGCACTTCGGGAGAAACCAGCTCCGGTGGTGGAGGCGTGATGTTAACACCAGTGCCTCCTTGGAACTTCTCCTCCAAGCTGAGTACGACGCCTTCCGCTACGGTGAGGCTGGGCGTCAGTGCGCGTAGTGCTCCCCGGGGCCCCAACACACCGAAGGTGACCTCGATCCAGCCTCCCTGATCAACCAGTTCGATCTTCCCTGCTGCGACCCGAAGCCGATCGGTGACGAAGAATTGCTCGAACAGAAGGCTCTCCAGCGTGCTGGGGAGGCGTATGGCTGGTTCGCCTGGACGCATCGCTCCTTCCGGAATCTCCGATGCTTTCGCCAGTACCAGTTCCAGGTAGCGATGCAGATGCTCCAGGTGATCGAGGCGGCAGACCCCGGCAGAGCATCCGTCGCCCACCGGCTTCACGATCAGGGAGGGACCACCCAGCTCAGTCAGCAAGGTATGCCAGCATTGGTCGACCCGGTGGGGGGCAAGGGTGCCGTCTTCCAGAAAATCGGCAACCGAATGTACTCGCTTGCGGAGGGTGGTGAGCCCCGGCTCCCCAAGGGCGACGATGGCGCGGCCGGTAGCCTCTTTGTCGATGCAGAGAGCAGAGGCGGCGGGGCCTGAGCCGTTGTACATAGCGCCACGGGCCTCCAGCATCGCTTGAATGCGCCCGTCTTCACCCAGACCTCCGTGGAGCCCCAGGAACACGGTTGGATGGGCGTCGAGAAAGGCGTCGAGGGAGCATCGCTGCGGAGGGGTCAAGGGTGCATGAAGCTCGTGGTCTGCAAGACCCAAGCGACTGCGGACGGCCGTGGCGAAGCGCTCGTTACGGGGGGCCAGCTCAGGCCAGGAGCGGCAGGCGTCCAGAATCTCCCGGACCGTATGAGCCAGGCAGAGCGTGTAGGGGATGCTCCATACCTCGTCTTCGGTGGACAGGAGGAAGAACGAGGGCGCATATCGGGAGGACGCTCGGAGCTTTAGCCACACGTTGGTGGCACTCAAAAGAGAGACTTCCCGCTCGGTGGTGACTCCACCCCCCAATACGGCTACCGGAGTGCGTCCTGGGGCTCCCTCAAGCTCGCGTAGCTGCGGTGGCGTCAGGTCGTAAGTCGCGCAGGCTCGCTCAACAAGGTACCGCAGCGTATCCCGGTGGCTTAGCCCGAGGCGACTCGTCTGCTGGAAGAGAAAGCTATTTTGCTCCATCCCGCTGATGGGGTTGATGTCGGTGAAGGCGATTCGCCCATCCTCCAGGAGCCAACCGTCAAGGCGAACGAAATGACGCATCGAGAGCAGGGCAAAGAGCCTCTCGGCCTGCCCCTGGATCTCCTCTACGATCTTGTCAGGAAAGCGAGGCGGTGTATGGAGCACTACGTCCTCGGAGGCCAGGTATTTTTTCTGGTAAGAGAACACTGATGACCGACGCAGCTCGATCTCCGTCGGCAGGAGTGCCACCGGCTCCCCACTCCGGCTCTCCAGTACCAGGACGGTGAACTCGCGCCCACGGATTCGGGGCTCGATCACAAGTTCTTCGTGGCCTTCGGCAAGCAGCCGCTCGGCAGCGGCCATAGCCTCCTCAGGGCCAGCCACGGCGGTTACTCCCAGGCTGGACCCACCGCGCCGAGGTTTGAGAATCAGGTCACCCTGTCCCTCCTGATGGACACGAAGTTCCTGGAGAAGTGCATCGCGGTTTGCTGGAAAGGTGTCAGCTTGGACGAACCAACAAGGCAGAACCACAAAACCTGCTCTCCGAAGGAGATCATCAGCACCGTGTTTGGGGTAAGCCAGTTCACAGGCGTGAGCCTCCGAACCCCAGAAAGGCAGTCCCCAGGCGGTGAGCCTCCGCTGGATCTGGCCATCCTCGCCGATAGGACCGTGGAGGAGGGGGAGCACAAGGTTGACGGTGGAGAGCCAAGCCCGCTGCCCCTCAGCATCCAGAGGGGGGGTTGTACCTAGCTTGAAGTCGAAGTCCAGTGGTGTGTTCGAGTAAAGCTGAGCCCGTTCCACCGGGAAGGCTTCATCAAGATTTCGGTAATAAAGGTAGACAATCTCGATTTCTTGATCAGCTCCGGCGGCGTCCAGGTGGTCACAGACGCTCCGAGCGGAGTTGAGGGAGATCCCCCGTTCGCCTGAGGGGCCGCCGCAAAGAACCGCGATGCGGAAAGGGTTCATGGTGGGCCTGCTTATACTCCACTGCTCCAGGTCAGGGGTTGCTTCAGGGAGGGAAGCGCGTCGGTGGCTCCGTGCGTATACTGGAACATCATGCGCTCGATCCTCCGCTCTCTCTTGCTCTCAGCTAGCCTGTGCTTGGTATCCGTCTCTGCCTTCGCTGGTCCTGCCACCGATGTGGTGAAGGCCAAGCAGGCTGCCCTGGTCGACCTGCTCAAGACGAAAGGCTCCGAGAAAAGGGCGGCTGCAGTCTTCGATGAACTCCTCGACTACGATACGATGGCTAGAGAATCCCTCGGAAAAGAGTGGGAGAATCGCAGCGACACCGAGAAACAAGAGTTCTCCGACCTCCTCAAGCAACTCGTACGGAAATCCTACGAGCGGAACGTGAAGAAGACCCTCAACTACGAGATCGAGTACATCGGAGAAACCTCTAAGGATGCTCGTGTTGAGGTCAAAACCAGGGCCTCTAACAAGGCAAACCCCCGGGAAGAGCCCCTTCAGATCGATTATGTCCTCGCAGAAGTGAATGGTCAGTGGCGCATCCAAGACATCATCACCGAGGGGGTCAGCCTAGTCAGTAGCTACCGCAGTCAGTTCACCAGGATCATTCGGAAGGATGGTTTCCCTACCCTCCTCAAGAAGATGCGAGACAAGCTCGCCAAAGGCGATGTCTTATTTACGGGGAGGAGGGGCAATCGGGATAATACCGACAAAACCCCTCAATACACTGGGCAGGAGGTTCGCACTCCGGGAGGAGCGGATCGCAAGCACTTCCTTCGGGAAGGTAAGGGGTGCACAATGGATCCTTCGATTCTTTCCCTGGTAGGCATCCTTGCCCCACAGGGCACCGAGCCTGTGCTTCAGAAACCGGTGGGCATGCCGCTCCCGGAGCAAGCTCCTCAGCCGACGCGCAAATATCTTTAGGAGTTACGCACCCAGGGCCAAGTGCCTGGGAACACTGGGGTTTGCAAGGAATGTCCGGATGGCCTCACGCACGATTGACTTCTTTGTCTCATACCAGCTTACTTCCTCCTTCAACCTTCGATACTCCAA
>JANWXX010000163.1 GCA_025057345.1 Polyangiaceae bacterium
CTGGCGGCGGCGATGGTAGCCGGCTACCAGTCGGAGCGCCCCCTGACCCCCGAGGATTTGGCTGCCCTCCATGGGGAAACCCTCCTGGCAGCACTTCGTTTTGCGACTACTCGCATCACCGACTATGCGATGCGTGCTCCTCCCGGTGCGAAACCCACCCGGGATTATCGCCGCTTTTTGGCCCGTTTTGAAGCGGTTCGACGCCTAGGTCCCTCCGGTTGGCGCGCGTTCCTTGGGGTGGCATCCTGAACGGTCAGGTTGTTATAAGACTGTTGCGAGCGTGTTGCAGAAACCAAGAAGGTACAGAAGGGGGCTTCCTTGACAGCCGTACGGCTAGGGCGTTCAATCTAGGGTATGTACCTGAAGTCCTCTGTTTCCTGGTTGCTCCTTGCCGGTGTGCTCGCAGCCGGCTGTGGTAGCAGTGATGAAGCGAGCAGCAACGGGGGCGGTGGTCAATCTGTCAAGGGAACGGGTGGGAAGGGAGGGACCGGCGGGAGTGGCTCCGGGGAAGGAGGCAGTAGCACGGGGGGGACTAACTCCGGAGGCAGCAGCGTCGGGGGGAGCAACGTCGGTGGAAGTACTGCGGGGGGGGCCGCAGGGAGCAGCACCGGCGGCACCGCAGGGAACAGCACCGGGGGCACCGCAGGGACGAATTCCGGCGGTTCGGCAGGGACGAGTTCTGGCAAGGACTGTACCTCCGCGAGCCAGTGCGACGATGGGAACGAATGCACTAACGATTCGTGCTCTGGGGGGAAGTGCCTCCATACACCCAAAAATCCCCCAGAGACCTGCGCCGGCGGCTCCAAGATCTGCAAGGAGGGAGCTTGTGTCGACCCGGGGTGCGGCGACGGCATCCTCCAGGACGGTGAGGAGTGTGACGACGGCAACAACAGCAACTTCGATTCGTGCACCAACGAATGCAAGAATGCCAAGTGCGGTGATAGCTTTATCCAGCCCGGCGAGGATTGCGACGACCTGAACGAGGATGATTCGGACGGATGTACGAGTCAGTGCAAGAAGCCGGGGACGAGCGATGGGAAGACGTTTGATCCGAGCGGAGACGGGTCGCAGGGGGTGAAGCTGGACGAGAAGGGGAACATCATCATCGACCCGAACACGGCGGTCTCGAAGGTGACGAAGCCGGTGATCTGGATCGCCAACAGCGCGGAGGGGACGATTTCGAAGATCGACACCCAGACCCTCCAGGAGCTCGCTCGCTACTGCACCGCCCCGGGGTGCCACGGTGATCCCTCGCGCACGACCGTTGGCCTCTCCGGCGACGTGGTCTCGGCCAATCGCTCCGGTCGCTCTGCTGCCCGCATCGCGACGGATGAGGTCAACTGCGTGGACCGGAACGGGAACGGACTGATCGAAACGTGGAAGGGGTCCGGGCCCGTGCCGCCCCAGTTCCAGTGGGAGGCGGGTCAGCCCTTCAGCCCGGACGAGTGCGTGCTCTGGTGGACGGATCTTTCTCCCTACGGCGGCCTGGTCCGCGCGGCAGGGTTCGACGCGGAGATCGGCGAGAAGGGCGAGCTCTCCACCTACGTCTACCTGGGCATCTTCGACACGGGGAAGCTGCTGCGGCTGGACGCAAACACCGGCGCGGTGGTCAAGGACATCCAGGTCCCCGGGAATCCCTACGGTCTGGTGGTGGACAAGGACGGGAACGTGTGGATCCAGGCGCTGTCGGCGCTGGTGAAGGTGGACGTGAAGAACGGGGACGCAGTGAGCACGCACCCGGCGCAGTGCATGTACGGGATCACGGCGGATTCCCAGGGGCGTATCTACACCTCCGGCTACGGCGACCAGTGCGTCCGGCGCTACGACCCTTCGACCGGCGAGAATGTGGTCATCTCTATCCCAAACAACGGGGGAGGTGTAGCTATTGACCAGAACGGCCATCTCTGGACAGGGCAGCCTCATGGCGTTCGTATCGATACCAACACGATGCAGATCCTGGGGACAGCACAGGCCGGGGGTCATGGATGGGCCATCGACTACGACGGCTTCCCCTGGTCCATCCCCATCTATGGGAACTACACTGCCTACAAGCACGACCCCAACTCAGGTTCTCCCTACAGCAATCAGGTCGCTCAACCTGGCATGGGGACGTACACCTACAGCGACATGACCGGGTTCCAGCTGATCAACGCGGCGTCGAAGGGAGGGATCTTCCGTAAGACGTTCCAGGGGTGCTCCCCCGATACGTTCTTTCAGTCATTGGACCTCAAACTATTGACACCACCGAATACGGCAACCACGGTGAGCATCCGGGTAGCGCCGTCGGTGGCGGAGCTGGCGAATGCGGCGTGGAAGAAGGTGGCATCGCTGCCGCCGGATACGATGCCGATTCCGCTGAACGTGAGCGGGGGAGCCCTGCAGGTGGAGGTAGCGATGAAGTCGCAGGATCTTAACGCGTCTCCCATTCTGTCATCCATTACTCTGGTTCAGAGCAACTGCGGTAAGAACTGAACCTCAGAGTCGGCGGAAGACCCCACAGACGACGCCAAGGATGGTTGTGGGGCGCAGCTCGGAGGCGTGCACCAGCAGGGGGGCCATCCGGCTGTTGGCGGGTTGGAAGCGCACGTGATCCTTCGCGGGGAAGAAATACTTCACGGTGGCCTCATCGTTGATGAGGGCGACCACCATATCTCCGCGTCGGGCGTTGGAGGTACGCCGTACAAAGAGGTAGTCGCCGTGGTGGATTCCAGCTTCAATCATGGAGTCGCCGCTGACACGGAGCCCGAAGATGTCGCGTGCCTGAGCCTTGGAGAGACTGAGCATGGACCGGGTGGCGTATACGGTGTCGATGACGTTTTCATCGGCCAGGATGGGTAGCCCGGCAGCCACACGCCCGAGAACTTTGATCTCCAGCGGGGGTTCGGGCGGCCAGGCTGCATCTGCGGGAGGACCGGGGTCGTCATCATCAGAGCTGCTGGTGGGGGCTCTGGGTGGGGGCATCGGTGCGAGCTTGAGGGGATGATGGGCATTTGCAGAGGAAAGAGGTACCTCCTCGTAAACCAGCCCCGTTGGCCTCAAGGATCGGGACTTCATGTCATCCCGCGTGAGGTAGCCCTTGTTCTCTAGGGCCTTGAGGTGGTCGTTGACACCGTTGGTGGACTTGATACCGAAGCGGCTACCAATCTCTCGCAGGGTGGGGGGGTGCCCACGCTCACGGATCGACAGGCGAATGAAATCAAGAACCTGTTGTTGCCTTGGGGTGAGCCCGCGCATGTTTTTCAGAGATACTGAACGGTTGTACCGTCGTCAAGGTGGCCATTTCTTTGGAACCGCTCGGTGGATGGGTGGGAGAAGCTTAGGAAGCCAATCAATCGTGGATAACGATAAGGGAACCTTGGAAGTCTGCGGAAGAGAACATCCCGAACCAGCCCCGAGGGGGCCGAGGGTCGGCCCAGAAGAAGAGGCGCTTGGCGTCAAGGGGGGCGAGGTTGACGCAGCCGTGACTCTGCTGGCGACCGAAATTGTCGTGCCAGAAGGCTCCGTGGAGTGCATACGATTCGTGGAAGTATTGGACGTAAGGGACGTCCTCGATGGAGTAGGGGAGATCACCGGCCGCTGCACCGTCGCCATCCATGGTAGCCGCGATGTGTTTTTCGCGGACACGCCAAGCACCTTGGGGGGTTTGGTGGTCGTGAACCTTGTCGCGGCCTTTACGTCCAGTGCTGACCAAGGTAGCAAACACCGGACGATCCCCCTCAAAAGCCACCAGGGTCTGGCGGGTTAGGTTGACGTCGATCCAGCGTTCTTGGGGGCCAACACCGGGGGGACGGGTACCAGGTTCGGTAAAGGTTACGTCTCCTTCCCGGACCCAGAAGCCGTCGGTTGTCTCTCGGAAGATGCGGCTTCCGTGAGGAAGATGCCTGCCCGTAAGAAACACTCGGTCGTAGCGCTTGAGACTACCCTTGGGGACAGGGGGTTTGCCCTCGGCCTCGAAGAGATAGGTAGTGATCTGTTTGCCCAGGACGAACGCAACGGGGTGGGTTGCGTGAGCCTCGTCGATCTCCTGGCCACGGAATTCGTTGGGTTTTACCAGGGCTAGGCGATCGGCGGGGGCGATCAGGTTTGTAGTGGTTTTGTGCCAGCCGCGTCCATTGCTGAAAAACGTGCTGTCAATGGCCACGTAGAAGCCCTTGACCATCCGCTTGGCCAGGATCTTATCCGAGCCCTCCTGGAGATCGGATAGCTTGATCTCCGGTTTCTTGTCTCCGTCGTAGTGTCGAAGCCACCAGGGTTTGGTGCTTTCGTCCTCCCCGGCGTCGACTCCGCCATCCAGGTTGGTCGTGGGGGGGCCAGCGTCCAGCTCTAGGGAGGCCGTTGCGGCAGCAACCGCTGCGTCCAGAACTCCTGCGTCTGGCAGGTCGGTCGTGGGGGTCGCCATGGTTGTTGGCGCTGAGAGAGGGAGCCCTGTCGGGGCAGAGGAGCTGGCGACCGGGCCGGTGTTGCTTTCCTTTTTGTTTTCGTCGAGGGTATCGCTGCTGGGATCACGAGCTTCTGCGCGTGCCTCTGAATCGCTGGTTTCTCGGGTTCGTTTCTTCTTTTTTTTGGCTTTGGTACCGGAGATTGGGTGGGGCTCGCTGGTTTCGTCCTTGTCCTTCTTCTTCCGCTCGATCTTCAAGTAGGGCTCATACTCGGCCATATCCTCCCGAGAGGGGACGGTACGGTAGAGAGGCGTCCCATGGGCAACGTTGTATCCGTAGCGGTAGGGAAGGATATCCTCAAGGGCAGGAGGACGTGCCTTGCCCTGAGGAGCATCCAGGTTGGTGGAGAGGTGCCGAGCACAAACAAAGCCTACCTCCTCCAGTCGAAGCCACCCCTCGGTGCATTGAGGCCCCTGTTGAGGGGTGACCTCCGCACGCACCCGGCTGCCTCGCTTCAAGTAGCCGATTTGGGTGCCTTTGGTCGCTACAGGCCCCAGAAACACCTGAGCATGCCCGCTGACGACGACCATCTCTGTGAGTTTGGACTCCTCTGGGGTACGCCGGATGGCAGGCATATTCGCTGTTGGTCCCGAAGGGGACGCCGCAGTTGCTGCACGCTGGATGATTCCTCCCGAGGGGGACGGCTGGGCAGGAACGGCCCCGATTGTCACCGAAGACGGTGGAGTTTCCATACTGGGCGGTGCTCCCCGGGAGCAAGCCGCCAGCATGGCCCCCAGTAGGGACGTGGTGAGGTGCAACAAAGGGCGAGGGGAGGAACGCATGGGGGAGGGCATGGCACTGGGGGAGTAGGGGCGCAAATCAGGTGCGGTGAGAAAGTCTGGCCAGGGTGCGCTGGGCGTTCTCCACATCGACATCACCCAGACAGAGGGGTCGGCCCTTCTTGGGAATAAGGATGACCCGGCATCGACCCCGGGCTCCAGGGAAGAGCGTTGCTGCCCCCAGTTCCAAGGCAATGCCGGCGGCCAGAAGCAGGAGGCCCTGACCTAGCAGCGAGGGGGAGGCCGCCTTGATTCCGTCCCCCAGAAGGCTTGCCCCCAGGTAGCTACCAAGCATCAACGCCAACAGACCCGCATAAAGTACCAGGTGTGGGAAGCGTACCTCGCGGGAAGCCACCGCCAGCCCATCCAAGGGAACCACATGTTCGACCTCTCGTAGTACCCGGCCCAGCATCTCGGTGCGAGCTCGGAGTCGGAGTCCTCCGGGGGTGATCTCCAGCTCAGCAGGGCTGCGCCGCTGGAGTGCTGCTCGGGATAGAATGCGTAGGACTGCTTCGACGAGCATCCAGCCGGTGAGCGCTGTGATCGTAGTGAGCAAGGGCCCCCGCGGCGTCGGCTGGAGCTCACCGGTCAGCCGCAGGTCGCCCTCGTGGAAGGAAATCCCAGTGCTTGCTGATCCCCCCCGAAGCAGCCCGGCTAGGAGCGGATCTTCAAAGCCTAGGGTGAGGCGGGCAGCCGTCTGGCGAACCTCTTCGGGGGCATAATCTCGCAGGATCAAGGCCCCTATGGTAGCGTCAGCCCGGTCGAAGGTATCCTCCCTCCCTCGGTCGATTCGCTGGAGCAAGTCGCAGAGCGAGGCCCAGATCCCAGACGCCTTCGCCCCTAGGGTGGCCTCCAGGGACGGGAAGGCATCGACGCCTGCATGGGCTGCGAGCCAGAGAAGATCGCAAGCGGTCTTGTGCTCCGCCTCGGTTCCTGTGGGGGGAGCGAGCTGGAGCGAGCGGGCAAGGAGTGCTCCGAGCAGGAGTTGATCTCGGCGCCCTTGGGGGCCGCGCTCCAGTACCGCTATCGTATCCCCCAGAGTGGTTTGGTGATCGAGGCGGTTGAAGGTCACCTCTTTCAACAGAGGGGCTGCGACAGCAGCCATGTCCCGGTTCCTGGCTTCGAGGAGCCGGTGAGTCACCTGACACACTAGCTGCATCAGGGCATCTAGATGAGGGAGCTTTGTGAGTTCTTCCTGAAAATCCCGGGCGGACCAGTCTTTTTCCATGAGTACAACAGGGGCGACTGTGTCGCCCTAAGGTGAGCGGCCCCACGCCGTCTAGCGGAGGATCCCGCGTCCAGCAACAGCCCGATCACGTTGGCTATCTCCTGGAGATGGATCTTCGAGCATCGGCTCAGCGGTGCTTCACTCGCCGGGAACTTGGCCCTCCCTTGTCGGACTTTGTACGGACTCAGGCATGCGCTCTAAGAATGAGATACTGCAAGAGCTGAGGACGATGCTCCGGGATGTGTTCCATGCCCGCTCTGAGGGCGCCGCTTATGCCAGCCTTGCCCGGGCTCATGGCTATGTGGACGGCTACATGCGTGCGCTCCTGGAGAGCGGCGCCATCCCTCGGGAGGAATTGTTGGCCGTCGTCTCCCAAGAGCGGGAAGCCGCTTGTCCCTCGACCTCCGCCTTCCTTAGCGCCTGAGTCTTCCCTCTCCGGTGAAAGTCCTTCGGGTGCCTAGGCCCTAACTTCTGAGGGGGCTGGGTGGGCGATTCAGGGTGCGTTGAGGACAGCAACATCGCCCTCGATCTTGGCGCCGCCAACGCGCCAGAAGTTGATGAGCTTTCCGCCAACTTGCTGGGAGAAGTAGCCCGCGAATTTGCCTGGCTGTTGGACCTCGGTTCGGGACCAGACCTTGCCGTCGGAGCTGATGGCGACCCGGAGGCGTCCGGCAGTGGCGTTCTGGTAGGCGATGGTGATCTTGCCGCCAGCCACCCGGATGCTGGAGTCATCTCCCACGAGGTTTTTATCAGCCGAAGGCTCGTTCACATTGGGGGGACCGCCGTAATCGACAACCGTACTGGAGGCGCTGGGGTTCCCTTGAGGGAGGAAGAGGTACCGAAGGGTTTCATCGAGGCCGCTGACGTAGGCCAGGTGCCAGTCTCCCTTGTCGTCGATAGCGAGGGAAGTGCCGATCCCCATGTCACCCGTGTCGGTCCCTGGGTTATCGCCGTTCTGCCCGTCGACCAGCTTGGCAACCCAGGTACCCTCCTTCTTGGCAACCCAAACGTTGCCTCGGATGCGATCGTAGAAGGCGAGGCCGATGTCGCTCTTGGAGGGAAGGAGGGCTGCAGCTACGTAGAGGCCAGTGGCATTGAGGTAGGCTTCAGGTTTGGCGGCGGTGGCGATGGCCTGGCATTGGGGTCCACCGTCGCCAGCAAAGCAGGCAGCATCGGAGCCGCATTTATCGCAGCCGTCAACCACGGGTTGGCACTTGCCGGTGGCGAGATTGCACTTGGTGTTCCCCTCGCAGAGGGATGCGCGACAAGGAGTTTGCTGATTGACGAAAGCGTCTTCGAATGTCCAATCGCCAGGGGCTGTGGGGACGGCAGATTTGGCTCGGGCTACCCGGACGCCAGAGATGGCAAAGCCACCCTGACCCGGCTCGTAGAAGAAGTAAGCGATCACCGGCTTACCACCGACCAACAGCATCTTGGCGTAGCGACCGATCTGCGCTTTGGGCTTTTGCTGCAGGGTGTAAGACGACCACTTGTCACCGTCGAGGGAGGCAAACTTAAGGGCACCGTTGGTCACATCGTAGTAGGCGACCATAGGTTTGTCGCCTTCCCCGATGGCTATGCTGGTCCAAAGCCCAACGTCCGGTCCCGGGTTCGTCCTACCACCGCGCCACCCTTCGATGTTGTAGGCGGTGGGGTCTACCTCCTCGTTGGGGTCCATTCCGTCGACGGTTTTCCACTCGACCGCGTTTTTGTCGGCTAGATACTTCCCGACTACTAGGTCACCGTAGGGGTACCCGGCGTTGAAGTCGCCCTCATTGTAGCCAGCGATCCAGAGCGTGCCGTCGGAGGCTACTGCTGCCGAGGTGTAAGAGCCCACCAGCCCGGGCTGGAGTGTTTCGCAGCCATCGTCCGGGTTGCAGAGGGCTGGTTGAGAGCCTCCGCTACCCTCCCCTGCGGCTCCTCCAGCAGGAGGGGTGACTAGGTCTGTATTCGTGCTGTCATCGCTACAACTGCAGCCGGACCAGGAGCCGGCCACGACCATCACCGTAATGCTTGCAGCGACCTCGCGGAGACGCCGAAGACGCCTCCGCCGGGACCGAACCAGGGGGAGTGCTCCAGCGATGCCAAGAGCGCAAAGTTGCCAGGAGCCCGTCCTGCTCTGCCCCGGTATGGAACAGCCGCAGCCGTCAGAGGATGCCTTTCCGGTTTCGTCTACCTTGCCCCGGAGAGCGTGGGAGACGGTGGCGATGTTCTCCTCACCGTCCTTCACCTCGACGGTGACCTTGTTCCCCTGAGATGGGATGCGAATGCCCTCGTGGTAGGGCTCCCAGTCGGTGAAAGGCCCCTGATCAATTGCGTGGCGCACCTTGAGTTCGGCGTCCTCCGCGATGTCGTCGACGGCACGGACGGCGAGCATATTGCCATCGCGGCGGAGTTGCACTCGCGGAGGCTCCACGTCGAGGGTCACCGGGATAGCGATGGGCTCTGGATCCTCGGTAAGGGGCTGCCCCTGCACCCGGGACTTGACGTAGATTGTGTGTTTCCCCTGGATTTGGAGCATGTCGTCGCGGATCTCAAGCTGCTCGGAGGTAGTCCAGGGGCGCCAGAATCCTTTGTTAACTCGGTAGGTGTATTGGATCTTCTGTCCGGCAAGGGACGAAGCTGCGCTCACCAGTAGCGTCGGAGCGTTGGACCGATTGGCCGTGGTGATGCGCAGCCCAGCCGGATCGATCTTCCGGTCTATGATGCGGGCGCTGGTTCGGGAAACCTGCGGTGGGAGTTGGTACTGCTGGGGCTGAGCGCTTGCAAGGCCGAGGCTTGCGAAAATCCCGAGGAAGTTGTGAGAGCCCTCCGTTAGCTTGCGGATCCCAGGGGACTCACCTCCGTCGACGGATTCGGGAATGTTGAGGGTAAAGCCCAGGCTAGCCAGGGCGCCGCTTAGATCGATAGGGCTGAGCCCTCCTCCCAAGGCCTGCCCCACTGCTGCTCCGAGCAGACCTTCCAGCCCTCCGGCGATCTTCGCCGGACTCTCGCTTAGGAGCTCACTGTTGGTGATCTTCATGCCGCTGATGGCTAGGTCAGAGATCTGTGGGGTGAGCCCTTCCTTCGAAACGCTGAGGTTCACCGGGACACCCAGGTCGAAGGAGGCGGAAAAGGCCCGGATGTAGCGGTCCGAGGACCAAACGTAGAAGTCGATGCCAAGACCCTTGAGGTCAATCGTTAGGGTCGGATCCTTCTTGGGGTCAGCTCCGGTGCCGACCTTTACGGTTGGTGGGTTGGTGGGCTTCATGACGAGACCCACCGGAGCATTCTGCTTCTGAAGTGGCAGCGTCTTGAAAGAGGGGATGAGCAAACCCAGGGCGTTGGCGTTGAGCTGGGCCACCTGGTCGGTGCTGAGCTGCAGGCAGAGTATACCTGAGTTGTAGAGGCTTCCCATGGCATAGTTGAGGAAGGCCTCGCTCAGCCCTAGTCCGAAGTGGGGGGGGGGGATGTTCGTCGGCCAGCCGGGTACGTCGTTGCCGAGCAACAGTTGGGGGGTGGGG
>JANWXX010000164.1 GCA_025057345.1 Polyangiaceae bacterium
CGGAGTCGCTCGCAGCCTGCTAGGATCACCAGGCTTGCCAGCCAACACGCCAAATACACGCGCCTCATAGGCGCGTATCGTACACGATTTCCCTCAATTACAGCGTGCCGAGGGGGACGAACCAGCGCAATGGAAGATTGCGGTCTTTTGCTTGTCCAGAGCGCTGCTGGCCACGACAAGGCGCCCATCCTTGCGAAAGGCTGCTACGGCAGAGCCAACCCGCTCCTCGGCGGAGGACGAGGAAAGAAACAGGTAGCGGGGCTGGTCAGTGGTCGGGTCTAGACGGAAGATCGCCAGGGCGCCTGCGTTGGACACGCCCCGTACATTCAGCCCCGGGGCGCCCACGATGACCTCAGGGGTACCGTCATCATCCAGGTCGGCGGAGGCGAGCGCATAGCCGAAGGCGCCCCCATCGCACCCGGTTACCTTGTCGTCCTCGACGCAGCGGAGCGTGTCGACGATGGCCTCCTTGGGGGCCTCGGTGCAGCTCTCCGCCAGGGGGAGCTTATTGGGATCAACCACGTCGACGATTCCGCTGGCGTCCGAAATAGCAAGGCGCGGCTTGCCCCTATCGGAGAACCCGTGGAGCACCACCCCGTAGGCACCTGGGCGCCGGAGGCAGGCCCGAGGCGTGTAGTCTGGTCCTCGGGCATCAAAGATGTAAACACGCCCCTGACTGGGAGCACCAACCGCTAGGACTGGATCCTGACCTCCGGTTAGCGCGATGCTCTGAGCGAAGGAGCCGTCCGCCTCGAGTGGAGCAGGGATTTCCGAGGGGAGATCCTTCGAAGGGTCGAGGATCATCACGAGAGAGAGGTCCGGGGAGCCTGCAGCAAGGAGTCGACCCGCGGAGGCAACGGAGAGCAACCCCGGGAAGATTGCTGCTCCTGCCCCGGGCTGGAAGAGCTTCTCGACAAAGAGGGTGCGGACTTTGGTCGGCAAGGGGAGCTTAAAGAGCTCTCCAGTGGCGCAGCCGCCCAACAACCCGATCTCCTCGCCGACCCCTGTCGGGCCTGCGCCGACCCCATAGACAAAGCAGCCCGTGCCGCCGGCCCGGTCCCCTGCTGCGACGGGCCCTCCTAGCAGACGACACCTGGCCTGGTTGTCGCAGGCAGGATGGAGCGTAGGGGGAGTCTTGGAGAAGGAGAAGATCACCCCGCTGGACAGCAGCGGGTGGCCCCCCACCATCAAAGCGTCGCGCTCAGGATCCCCGGCCATCACCGAAGAATAACCGCCGAGGATCCATGCTGGGCGATCCAGCAATTCGATGGGAGCGTTGACGACCTCCTCGTCAAAACGGTTCCAGAGGCAGGAGGGAAGCGCCGTGAGGACCACAAGGGCGAGGTGGCATCGCATCAGAAGGCCCCTTGGAGCAGCAATGCTCTTTCCTGGTGGGAAAGCAGGGGAGTGAGCCGCAGAGAGGACACCGGGCGAAGATGTTTCTTTGCAGCAGGGGGGGCATCTGCGAACTCATAGGGGTCTCCCACGCCTACGAAGGACGGAGGCGTCGGATCCCGCAGAAACCCGTAGGCTGCCACACCGGCCAGGAGAAAGCTCGCCGTAAACCCTGCATTAGCGCTAATGGCGTAGATCTTCCCCTGCCAAATCCGCTCGTCGTCGGGAGCGAGGTGACCGGCCTTTCGGTCCGAGCGCATCTCGGACAGGATCGAGTTGGACTGGAGGCCGAGATAGATTCCTGCGCCTAGGGTTGCTGCAGAGAATACCGCAGCTCCCCAGGCCACCCCTCGCCCCGGTCGGTTGCTAAGAACCACATGGATCTCTCGGGATTGGCCCGCAGGTACTTCCACCTCTCCCTCGTAGGGTTTCTTCCCCTCAGCCTCGGCTCGGAGCTTGTGCGTGCCTTTGGACACCTTCGATTTCACCGGCCCATCGTCCGGATGGTAGATGCCCACTTGCTCTCCGTCGATAGAGATCTTGATGGCGCTAGCATTGCCGTCAATCACCAGGTAGCCGTAGCCGACCCGTTCCAGGGTGGCTTGCAGGGTCTTCTGCTGACCCGTTTCGATGGTGAATTCTTCGGTGTAAGGCTCATATCCGGGGGCTTCGATCCAGATGCGATGCTTGCCACGGGGAATCAGCTCCCCGTGAGGGGTGACGCCCCAGGGCTTGTTCTGGTGGGGAGGGGGGTCATCCAGGAAGATCCGGGCACCCTCGACCTGTTCGGTAGTGACCCGGAGGAACCCCATGAATTCGCCTTGTGAGAGATTGGTCCGGTACTGGACGATGCGCCCGGTGGCGACGTCTACCTCGTCATCGCTTCGGTTGTAAGCTTTCCATCGCTCGACGGAAACATGATAGCGCCCTGGGACAAGGGTGGCCACCAGCGGAGTAGGACCACTGGAAACCATCTTCCAACCCTGGTTCCCACCGTCTGGGGAGAAGGCTGGTGCCGTCGGGTCGACCTTCTGCCAAATCTGGGCAGGAGCGCCAGGAGGGTTGCTCTCGAAGATCAACAACGAGTGCATAGCCTCGGGGGGTTTCGATTCGTCTGGGGGGGAAGTAGGGATGGGATGGGGGGTATGACGGGCCTGGATTTGGGCCTCAAGATTCTGGATTCGCTTCTTGAGGTTGTCCGAGTCTGGCGGATTCGGCTCCGCAATTAGGTAGCGCTTGAAGGTGGAGAGGGCCCGGTCCAGCTCGCCAGCCTTCTCGTAGCAGACAGCTTCGTTGAACAAGAAGGCTGCGAAGGGCTGGGCCGTGTAGGCCAGCTGAAATGCCTGGGCCGCCTCCAGATAGCGCTTCTGGGCATAGAGACTCTGCCCTTCCTCCATGTGCTTGCGTGCCTTCTCTAGGCGCTCAGCACTGACTGGGGCTGGCTGCTGGGCCAGCAACCGTGCGGGGGTATTGGGGACTGTGATCACCAGTACGCAACTGAGACCTGTAACGAAGAGACGGCGGAGAAAAGACACGGGAACAGCCTCACCCGAGGGAGGGTTCTGACGCAAGCCTGCTCTCTGGGGTGACCTGGAGGTGCTGGGAGGGCTATGCTCTCAGCAGCCGTGCCTCACCCCAGGCTCACCAGCGATCCTGAAGAACCGGTACTCGCCCCCGGCGACGTGCTGGCGCGCAAGTATCGTTTGCAAGAACCCCTAGGTGAGGGGAACATGGCCGTGGTTTGGGTGGCTCAGAACGTGGCCCTGGAAACCCGGGTTGCGGTGAAGATCCTCAAGGCTAGCCTTGCCGCCGACCCTCGCGTGGTGGCTCGCTTCCGTCAGGAGGCTAAGGCCACCGCTGCCATCGCTCACAAGAACATCGTCCAAGTGTACGACTACGGGGTGACCAATTGGGGTGCTCCCTTCATCGTCATGGAGCTGCTTCAGGGAGAAACTCTGGCACAGCGGCTCAGGAAACAAGGCCCCCTGCCCCCTGAGGAGGCTGTACGTGTTTTGATGCGCGTCATGAAAGGTGTCACCGTGGCCCATGCCAAGGGCATCATTCACCGGGACCTCAAGCCGGAGAATGTCTTCCTCGTCCGGGAGGAGAACGGCTCCGAGCGTCCCAAAGTCCTCGATTTTGGTGTCTCCTTTGTAGCCCGCTCCAGCAACGATGATCGGCTCACCAAAGCAGGCGGCATCATCGGAACCCCCTCGTACCTCCCACCGGAGGCGGTGGAAGGCGACAACCGCGGTGACGCTCGTGGGGATGTATGGGCTCTCGGTGTCATGCTCTACGAGACGCTCAGCGGTCAGCTTCCTTTCCAAGGTCGTACTGTCCATGCACTGCTTGAGGCGATCTGCAAAGAGCCCCATCCACCTCTCGAAGGCCGTATCGACGGCGTCGACAGTGCCCTTCAGCGCATCCTCGATCGGGCCCTTGCTAAGGATCCTCAGGAGCGCTTCCCAGGGGTTCGTGAGTTCTTCGATGAGTTGAACGTGTGGCTCAGTCGCCGTGGATTGCTCCTGTCCACCATGGTTCCTCGTGCTGCCACGGCCCTCGGTCCTCTCCCCCATCTCCTCACCCTACCGGCCGATCCTATGGTTGACGAGGATGGTCCCACCCTGATCGGACCTTCCCTCGACTCCTCTGGGCAGAGCCCTGCTTCCAGCGGGCCTGCTTCCCAGGAGAAGATCCCTGGCTCCTCCCACGAGAGGATCTCCCGCGCTCGCCCGGCTGACGGCTCCAGCTCCCTAGAACCGTCCGGGATGACTGGGATTCCTACCGCACCTCATGCGGGGCTACCCTGGGCCTGGGTGGGTGGTGCAGGGCTCTTGGTGGTCCTTGGGCTTGGGCTGCTTCAGGGGCCTCTCCGGGCCAGGGCAACCCCCGGGGTTCCTCCAGGAAAGGTACATGTTCCTACCTCCACCGGAGCTTCGGCCACCGTCTCGGCTTCGGCGGTTGTCTCCGCCTCGGCCACTGCCTCGGCTTCGGCAGTGGCCTCAACTGTGGGGGGAGTCGGGGAGGAGGTGGTTCTGGACATTCTTGGGTTGCCGGCGGGGGCGTTGCTGCGGGTAGATGGCCGCAAGGTGGCTCAGCTTCCGGTGGTGCTCAAGCGAGGTCAGTCGGTGCTGGTCCGAGTGGATGCACCGGGGCACGAGCCCTGGCAGCAGGAACTAGTCGTCGAGGGATCCTTGAAGCTGAGGTACACAGCCAAACATCTGACTCTACCTCCTCGGACGACGGCTGGGTTTAATTACCGAGAAGTTCCCTACTGAGCGGCTTGCTTCGCCTGGGGAGGCGGGGCATACGCCGTGTGTTTGACCTGAACCCCCCTAACGCCTAGCTTCTCCACGAACCTTTCAGGCATCCTCATGCGAACGTACGCCCCTGTTCTTGCTCTCTGTGCTCTGGCGCTGATCCCAACCCTCGTGGCGCAGGCTGCACCCTCTCCGGTGGTCTACAAGCCCTGCGACAAGAAACCCTCTGCTGACGACACAGAGGCGGCCAAGGGCCTCTTTGCTGCCGGCAAGGTTTCGTATAATGAGGCAGATTACCCCAAGGCAATCCAACTCTGGAAGGACGCCTTTGAGCGAGATTGCACGGCGTTGCTGCTGCTGCAGAACCTGGCCAACGCCTACGAGAAGGCAGGGAACATTGCGGCAGCGATCACCACCCTGGAAACCTTCCTTGCGCGGGATCCCCAAACGCCGGAGGCCGCGACGATCCAGAAGCGTATTGAAAACATGAAGAAGGCGCTTGCAGCGGCGACAGCAGCAAGCTCGCCACCTTCTGCAACGTCCTCAGCCCCCCCGTCCGCACCTTCTTCTTCCGTGCACCCTGCACCTACGACCACGGCGACGGCAGCTCCTGCTGTGCGTTCCCCCCTCACCCCGCTCATTGTGGCGGGGGCGGGGGGAGCCTTCACCCTGGTGGGGCTTCTGGTCTATGCTGGTGGGTATAGCAAGCTCTCCGAGGCGGAGAAGCTCTGCCCTGATCGAAGGAACTGCTCCGACCCCAAAGTGGTCACGAAGGGTAACGAAGGGCGCTCCCAAATGCTGACTGGGGGTATTCTGACGGGGGTAGGGCTAGCGGGGGTGGCGGGGGGGCTTGCTTGGTATTTCCTGAGCAAGCCGGAGGGTGGGTCCGCCAGGGGGGTGACGCCGATACTGGCACCAGGGTATGCAGGCTTCTCGTGGGTAGGTCGATTCTAGTATCGCCTGGCAACGGCGTCGCGGGGCTGCTATAATAGGGAGAACCTTCTGCCTTTTCTCCTTTCCTCCCTGTGGTTGCCGTGGCTGTCGATCCTTTTTCTGCACCGAGCAACGATCTGCCCCAGCGAGCGCGAAAGATCCTCTATGCGACCATTACCGAGTATATCGCAACTGGAGAGCCGGTGGGGAGCCGGACCCTAGCCAAAAAATATGGTCTTGACCTCTCGGCGGCGAGCATTCGCAACGTGCTGGCCGATCTGGAAGAGGATGGGTTCCTGCAACAACCCCATACGTCAGCGGGGAGGATCCCAACGGACAAGGCGATCCGGTACTTCATTGACACGTTGATGCAGCTTCAGACGCTGACCGGGGAAGAGATTCGGGCATTGGAAGGGCGCTTCCAGGATATTCGAGCCCGCAGCGATCTGCTAGTCAACTCGGGGCATATCCTCTCGGAGCTAACGGGAACAACGGCGGTAGTGGCGTCGTCGCGGGCGGAGAACCGGACGTTGCGCCAGCTCCGGTTCATCTCTCTACGACCCAACGAGCTGCTAGCGGTGCTGGTGATGAGCGACAATAGCGTAGAGAACCGGTTCATCACCGTGGAAACCAGCCTCTCGGAGGGGGATCTGCAGAGGATCCACGAGCTGCTGAACGACGCGATCGAGGGTAGAACGCTGAGCCAAGTGCGAGAACTCTGCGCGAGCCGGCTGGCTGACGAACGAGTAGCCTACCACACGCTGCGGCGCCAAGCCTTTGAGATGGGGAAGCAAGCTGTGGATGGGGTAGGGAAGGCTGAACTGCTGATTGCTGGGCAGGCCAGGCTCTTGGAGCACCCGGAGATGGCCAGCGTGGAGCGGCTGCGGGAGCTGGTCAAGGCACTCAATGATCGAGAAACCTTGCTGGAGCTCCTGGATCGGACAGTCGCTTCCAAGAGAACCAGTGTATTGGTGGGCCGTGAGGTAGGCGACCTAGCAGGGGGGGCACTAAGTGTGGTGGCTGCACCATACCTGGAGAATGGCCAGGTAGCAGGGGCCATTGGGGTATTGGGGGTGGTCCGCATGGACTATGCCCGGGTCGTGCCGATGGTGTCCGCAACGGCCAAGGCCGTGAGTGAGGCTATTGAGCGTGCCTCAACGGAGCCCCGGAAATCCCCCACCTAGGCCCCCTTTGCAGGAGGCAACATGGGCGAGGAGCATGATATAAGCGAGGGATGCGAGGGGCCCCCCCTGAATTGCCTGGAAGCCACACAGCAGAGTCTCCCATCGACCGAGCTCTGGCGCTGGCGCTTGCTGGGGAGCGCGAGGCAGCATTGCGTTGGGCTGCTGCACTGGTGCAACACGACCCCGGATCGCTCTCAGGTTTGCTTCTTGTTGGCCGCCTTACGGCAGATTTTGGCCGACAGGAGGTGGCTCGGGAGGCCTTTGAGGTGTGCATTCGCCGCTCCATTGATGCGGGTATTCTGCCCATTGCGGTGGCCGCCTGCAGCGACCTCCGAAGGCTGGGCCAAGATCCCGAAAAACACTTCGACGCTATCGCCGCAGCCTTTTGTAGGGAGTCAAAGCGCCTAGGAGATGCAAGTCACCCCCCTCCCTTGCTCCCGTCTGCGGACGATTTTCACCCGCTGCCCAGTGTACTCAGCGGCATGGCACTGCTCAACAAGACCTCAGCCATCCTCCGTGATGCGAAGAAAGCACTGGATGATATGCTCAAAACTCGCACGGAGGAGCCCAAAGTGCCTCCATCTCCTTTGTTTTCCGCAGTGAGCCAAAGGGCGCTCCGGAGAATGATCGAGGTCTTCGAGGTAGAAACCGTAGCCAAGGGGGCCCGAGTGATTGAGCAGGGGGCTCCGGGGGCCGAGGCATACATTGTGGCCCGGGGCGAGCTCGAAGTACTCCGGAAGTTGGATGGCTGTCCGCCCATGGTGTTGGCGCGGCTGAGCAGCGGCGCCATCTTCGGGGAGATGGCGCTGCTCTCTCGAGCTCCAAGGGCTGCTAGCGTGGTGGCTTACAAGCCGAGCATCCTGCTTCGTGGCCCCAAGGAAGCCCTCGACCGGGTTGCTGAAGAAGAGCCGGAAATTGGTCAGGAGCTTGCCGCTCACTGCCGTCGCCGCATGGTTCAGAACCTGCTGCGTACCAGCAGTGTCCTGGGAGCCGTGCATCCTTCGGAGCGTCCAGGACTGGTCGACCGCTTCGTAGCCCGTGCCTTCGAGAAGGGAGAATACCTCATCACCCAGAACGAAGCTGCCCAAGGGCTCTACTTTGTGGCCTCGGGTGAAGTGGCAGTCATCCGCCATGAGGGTGGTGAGCCCTTTGTCCTGGCGACGCTTTCCGCGGGAGATACCGTGGGAGAGGTTTCGCTGGTCCTCCGTCGGCCATCGACTGCCAGTGTAGTCGCGGTACACCCAACCATTACACTGTTCCTACCCCGTGAGTCATTTATGGCTCTTATCCGCGAGCAGCCGCTGCTTCTAGCCCAGCTCTATGAGTTGGCCGTGCGCCGTGACGAGGAAACTGCCGAGTTCGTGGCGCAGGAGGACGTGATGAATGCTGATGCCGAGGATGTCATCGTCGTTTGATGGACCTTCCTCTACCAACCCGTCGCGCCACGACCCGCCTCGGTCAAACACTGGCTGCTGCTCTACGGCCGGGCGATTTGGTTCTGCTCTCTGGTCCCCACGGATCAGGGAAAACCTTCCTTGCCCGTGCCATTTGCCGTGCCCTGGGTGTCCCCCACGAAGTGACTGTGGCTTCCCCAACCTTCTCCCTGATCCATGAATTCTCTACCCCCATAGGTCCGCTACTCCATGCTGACCTCTACCGACTGGAGGATCCCCGTGCAGTAGCCCAGCTTGGGCTGCGGGAGGCCCTTGCGGAGGGCGCTATTGCATTGGTTGAGTGGGGAGAGCGCTTCGCCATGGAACTGGGTGCGGATGGCCTCCTGATTTATCTAGCCTCAGAGGATCAGGGGCGGACTGCTTCGATCCTTCCCCTTGGACCCCGGGGGGAGCGCCTACGCACTACCCTCCTTTTCCTATGAGCGAACGGAAGAAGAGCCCTTGGGATCAGGGCCTTGACCAGCTCCTCGGGGCCCTCGACAGCCTCGGTACCACCGTGGTCCTCACCTCCCAGACGTTGATCTGGCTCTTCCGCCCTCCTTTCCGTGTCGCCCAGGTTATTCGAGCCATGGAATTCTTCGGCGTCCAGTCCATCTTCCTCATCTCTCTTACGGGCATGTTCAGCGGGATGGTCTTGGCGCTCCAGATGGTTCACGCCCTCAAAAGCTTCAATCAGCAGGGCCTCGTCGGCGGTATTGTGGCTGTCTCCCTGACCCGTGAAATCAGTCCTGTGTTTTCCGGGCTTATGGTCACCGCTCGAGCCGGCAGCGCCCTGGCTGCCGAGCTGGGCAACATGCGTGTTACCGAACAAATCGATGCCATCACCACCATGGGGGTCAGCCCCATCCAGTACCTCCTCTCCCCTCGGCTCCTTGCTGCGGTTTTGATGCTACCGCTGCTCTGTGTCCTCTACACCTGCGTCGGTCTCTCTGGAGGCTACCTCGTTGCCGTCGGTTTCCTCAACATCGACCCTGGTATCTTTTTCGAAAAGATGCGCCAACTCGCCAATGGAGATGATCTGGCGATGGGCCTTATCAAGGCTGCTACCTTTGGCTTCCTCATCAGTGCCATCTCCACCCGCCAGGGTTACTACGCCTCTGGCGGCGCACGAGGCGTTGGAGAAGCTACCACCCGCGCTGTCGTCCAGAGCGCTGTTGCCATCCTTATCGCCAACTACATCCTCACCAGCCTGCTCACGGAGGGGATCTGACCCCTCGGTGGTAACCTGGGAGAGTATGCCCCGTGTGCCTCGAAGGTGGCCTGGGTGGGGGGCGGTCTGCTCGTTGGTGTCAACCTCGGGCGTTGGGGGGAAGGCTTAGGCGGGCATAACGCTCGTTGGCAGGGCGAAAATCCAGCTCATTGAGGAAGGAAGTGAAGGCAAAGTAAGGGAGCAGCGCTTCCCACCTGGCTAGCCATCGGGGTAGAAAGCAAGGCGGCTTGAGTAGTCCCTCTTCGCGGAGGGCCAGGAGCACCTCCACGTCTTCGAGGGCCAGGCGCCCAGATACCAGTACCTCCGCCACATGGTAGGCTCCGTCTACCAGAGATAGCCGGAGAAAGTTGTAGATCTCTGCCAACCCTGCCAGGTAGGCAGCATCTTTGGTGAACGGTGCACCGCCTTCGACGAGGCCACCGCGGAAGATGCGTACGGTATCCAGGTAAGCCTCCCGAGGCTCGGCGCCTAGGTTGATCAGATGCCTGTAGACA
>JANWXX010000165.1 GCA_025057345.1 Polyangiaceae bacterium
CAGTAGGGGCAAACGAGGGAACAGCCCCAGCGAAGCGGAGGATCTCTCCCACTCCCTCGGAGCTGGCGCTGCACACCGCCACGTCCAGTGAGGGCAGGTGCGCCCGAGCAGCCGCCAATGCAAGGCCCAAGGCGCTAGATTTTCCCCGACCTCGCTCCGCTACCAAAGCGAGAATCGAGGGAGTCGGGGCGAGGAAAGCGGAGGTGAGAATCTCTACCGCAGCGGCCTGCTCCTTGGTTCCTACTCGTTGTTCCTCCACTGGAGCCAGCGTGGAGGCAGGTACCTTCCGGAGCGCCTCACTCTCCTCGATGCAACGAAGAACACGGCGTGCAAAGAGCCCTTGGGGGGCCTCCGCTCCCATCCGGAGAAGGAAGGCCCCTCCCCGTCGAACCAGGCCTTCTAGGAGCCCCAGAGCGTCCGCATCCAGGCGGTCATGGGCATCGAGAACGACTGCGGCAAAGGAACTCCCCAGGAAGTGACGAGCAGCAGAAGGAGCACAGACCCTGTACGAGGGAGGGGGATCCCGACCGACCCAAAGGACATCGGACCCAGGCAAAGCGGAGAGGATCCAACGAGCCTGCTGGGCGGTATCCTCCCAGGAGCCGCGCAGCAGCAGGAGGGATCGAGGAGCAGAGCTCAAGGGCACGGAGAGAGGAGAACATTGACGCAAGGTGGCTCAGGCCACCACGCTGGAACCATGAAGACGAGCATTCATCTAGAAGGGAAGGTCGCCATCGTCACGGGGGCGAGCCGTGGGATTGGAGAGGCCATCGCCGTGGGGTTGGCTGCCCACGGAGCGAAGGTGGTGGTGGCATCGCGGAAGATCGAAGGTGTTCAGCAGGTAGCCAGCCGGATTCAGGAGGCCGGAGGGGAGGCCATGGCAGTGGCTTGTCACACGGGTAATCCACAACAGATCCATGCGATGGTCGCAGCTGCCATCGCCCATTTCGGCAAGGTGGATATTCTGGTCAACAACGCTGCAACCAACCCCCACTTCGGCCCCATGCTCACGGTAGACGATGGGGCGTACTTCAAGACCTTTGAGGTGAATCTCAAGGGCTATTTCGACGCCGCCCGGGCGGTGGCACAACACCTGAGTACCCGGAATGCTCCCGGTGCTATCCTGAATATCGCGAGCGTGGTCGCGCTCGGGGCAGCACCGCTCCAGGGGATCTACGCGATGACCAAGGCAGCGGTGGTATCCATGACGCAAACGCTGGCCTACGAACTCGGGTCGGCCAACATCCGAGTAAATGCCATCGCACCGGGGCTCATCCGCACACGCTTCTCCTCGGCCCTGGTCGACAACCCGGAGATCCACGAGCGGATCATTCATCGTACGCCCCTTGGCCGCATCGGCAACCCGGAGGAGATCGTCGGGGGAGCCTTGTACCTAGTTTCCGATGCAGCCTCCTTCGTCACTGGCCATACCCTGGTCATCGACGGTGGCCTCACCCTAGCCACCCTCTAAATCCAAGATCCGAGAGCGGAGCCTGCTGACAAGGCTATCCAAGGCCAGGGAGGATTGCCGGTTTTTCTGGAAACAAATGCCTCCTCCCGCGGGTTGAATCGCTCACGCTGCCCGGGCGTTGCCTTGGCAGACGTTGACGGGGCCCCAAATCTGGACTCCCCTTCCGTACCCAACCGGGGATATTGCCCCCCCCTGCTCCCAGAAACCATGGCGACGCCGCTTACCCAGAGCCTCCAGACCGAACTTGATGCCATCAACGGTGACTACGAAACCCACTTTGCTGGACAGAGCCGTGCCACTCGGGACCTGTCCCTCCTTGACCAGCTCATCTCGAAGACCAAGGCCCTTCTTGCTCGCATTGACGCCATCCCCGCCGCAGCCCGCGGACCGGATCTAACTGAGCTACGCAAAACCATCGAGGACCAGAAAAAGCTCTTCGACAGCGAGCGCATCGCCATTGAGAAGGCGAAGAAGATGGGCCCGGCCCTTGAGCAATTTGCCCCTCTGGCCACCGCTGCCAACCTTACTTTCTCCCGCTACACACGCCACTTCGCCGGCAAGGGCCGTGATACGCGGGATCTCGAGCTGCTGGAGGATATGATCGATGAACTCACCCAGATCGAGAAGCAGATGTCTGCGGTCATCCAGCGCTCTCCCTCCGAAGAATTCCGCAACGATCGGAATATAGTGCAGCAAAACTTGGAGATGTACAAGCGCGAGCTGAACCTGATCCGCGACGCGCAGACAAAGGGTTCTCCTGAGGCCCGTGCCGAGCGATGCGCCACCTTGGCCAACAACCAGTTCGAACTCTACCGTATCCACTTCGCCGGGCAGAATCGCCTCACCCGCCGACCTCAACTTCTGCAACGCATGATCAAGAGCCTGGAGCGTATCCAGGGCATCATGAAAGGGGTTCAGCAAAGTGGCTACGCTCCTGAATTCAACCAAGGGAACATCGACATCGTCGAGCAGAACCTCCAGCTGTACCGGAGCGAGCTCGCGGAGATCCGCAAGACCAAGGAACAGAACTCACCGGAAACCATCGCCGGAAACTTGGGGAACGATGCCAACCAGCTCTTCGCCGAATACCGCACCCACTTCGCCGGGAAGAACCGCACCACCGTGGATCACAACCAGCTGTCATCCATTTGCGATCGGCTTTTCGAGATTTACCGCCAGATGCGCGATCTCAACCGGCTGAACGCTGGCGAGATGAACGCCAAGAACCTTGAGATTGTCAGCGACCAGCTCAGCATGTTCTGCCGCGAGTACGACATGGTCGTCGAGGCCAAGAAGGCTGCTGGTGCATTACGGTCGCGTAGGTTCAGCGGCCCAGGGCTTCAGCCCGGTTCACAATACGGGGGGACAGAAAGATCACGAGCTCGCTACGACTGTCGCTAGAACGGCGCCGCTGGAAGAGGATGCCGAGGAGGGGGATATCACCGAAGAAGGGTACTTGGTCGAGGTTCCGGCCGGTGTTGCGGGTGAAGATGCCGCCGATGACGGCGGTGTGGCCGTCCATGACCAGCAGGTCGGTTTCCGCCTCACGCTTGAGGATGGTGGGGTCGCCGCGGGCGGAAGTCTGGTTGAAGTCCGGCTCATCTCGGTTGATCTTGACGTGCATCGAGATGCTCCCATCCGAGGTCACGTGAGGGCGCACCTTGAGCTGGAGCTTGGCCTCTTGAAAGTTGGTCTGTACCCCCTGAGCACTGATCTGAGAGAACGGGATCAGTGTGCCCTGAGCGATGGTGGCTTCCTTGTTGTCCAGGGTGAGGATCCGAGGGCTCGACACGATGCGGAGCATGCCGCTGGACTCGGCGGCGGAGAGACGTACCGCTAGGTTCACCGCATTGTTGAGGGATCCGAAGGAGAGGCCGAGGGCACCACCTTGTCCGGTACCGACGGCCGCTGGAAGATTGATGGCAAAATTCGGATTTTGGACGATGCGGGTAAAGGGAGAGAGACCTGCAGTGGGGGTTTGAGCATCATGAGCGCCGCCAACCGCAGTGACCGAGGTAGGGAAGGCCAGACCGGTCGGATTCCCCGTAGCTGGCGAGAACGTTGCATCTCCCCCCCACTGGATCCCGATGTCACGGAGGTAACGGCTGGTGGCCTCGACGATCCGGGCCTCGACAAGTACCTGGGGAGTTTGGGTATCCAGTGACTTGACCAATTCCTCAATCTGGTTGAGGTTGCCGGCCACATCCCGAACAATCAACACGTTGGTTCGGTCATCCACTGCGATGGAGCCCCGGGGCGAGAGCAACTCCTTCGCCCTCCCCTGCATTGTGGCAGCGTCCGCGTAGGAAACAGGGATCAACCTTGTCTCCACCGGGGCAAGCTCCAGCTCTTGCTTGCGCCGAGCGATGGCCATCTCCCGCTCTTTCTCCAAGTCAGCTAGGGGAGCCACCCGTATCATGTTTCCCTGGCGAATCATCCCCAGCCCCTTCGCTTGGAGCACCACATCCAGGGCTTGATCCCAGGGAACGTTCCGCAGCCGCAGGGTCACGTCTCCCTTGACGTTATCCGCAGTAACGATGTTCACTTTGCCGACATCTGCCAAGATCCGCAGCACGTTGTGTACGTCCGCGTCCTTCATGTCGAGGTCGACTCGTGCTCCGGTGTACCTTCGCGGAGCGTTGTTGGCGACACCACGCTGTTGACCAAGGGGGGCGGAAGTGAAGGCACCGGACTCTCCGCTGCTCTCCTCCCCCAAGCCGCCCTCGATCTTTGGCAATCCGGCCGTAACCTCCTCCCGAGCCACGGTGCGGGTGCGACGAGCGATGCCACCGTCAGGAGCCACCCTGGTTTGGGAGTTGGAGCCCTCTACCTTCGGTGCAAAGCTCCAGACCAGGACACCACCGTCCTGGTGGAGGGAGCCAACCAAGTTCGCCGCATGCTCCACCTCGACGACCACCGTGTCGGAGCCGGAGGGATGCCGGTATGTGGAAATGGTCTTCACCTTACCGCCGAAGGCCCCCACATCCAGGGTGCGCTCCAGCTCCGCGCGGAGTTTGGCGCCGCGGAGTTCCAGGCGCGATCGCCCTGTGGTCCCCCCAATAGGGACAGCATGCACATGAGCGGTGACCTCCATGCGGACCTGCTCGACCTCCTTCCCATGATGGAAGCGCACCTCTCGGACCAAGGCAACCTCCGCGGGAGACAAGGCCTCGGGCGAGGTAGCAGGACGAGCACGTTCTTCGATCGTACCGGGACCGGTTGTGGTAGCAGGACGGAGGGAGAGCTGTAGGACGTTGCCTTCAGTACGAATCTGGTAGGTAGCCGTCTGGAGGAGGCTGATGATGACACGTGTCACAGGACCTTGTTCGCTCCTGAAGGTTTGGGTCATCACACCGCCGACCACGCCAGCCCGTTCGATGAGAGCAGGGGGGGCTCCATCCACTTCTGTATCGGTTAGATCCAGGATAATTCGCCGTCCCTGGTCCGCTACCCGGGCGGAGTACTGAGGGGGTCGAGAGCTAACGATGGAGATCTCGGCACCTTCCCCCACCTTTGTAGCCTTCACCTCGGTCACGCGCCCAGTGGATGGCCCTGCCAGGGCCGGAGCGCTGAACCCGAGGCTCCCCAGCAAGCACAAGGCACCGAGGGAGACGCGGGGCAAGCGCAGGCAAAGGGGGGGACACGTTGCAATGACAAACCTCATAGGCGCAGTCTCCTAGGTTGAGGGATGCTCCCTCGACGCCTGGGGCCGGGCCAAATTTCCGGATTTTTTCTTGCCCCTAGAGCCCCATGCGCCTGGAAGCATCTCGGAGCCTCGTGTAGAAGTCGGCCATGCGAAGGGACGCTCCAATCTTTCATTTCAACGACGCCCGCAGCGCCATTGAGGACGAGGTAGTGCGTCGCGTGGTTGAGCGCGTGGGGGATCCGACAGCACTGCTAGAAGACGCGATCTACCATGAGGTTCGGAGGCTCTCGGCATCTGGAGGAACGGACGAGGAGCTAGCTCGCTGGCGCTCGCTCGCCCGCCGACTCCAGGGGTTGGACCAGGAGGCTCGCATGGCAGAGATTCGGGCCCTGGCTCGGGAATATGCTCGTGATATCTCGGGGAACTTCGACCCCCGAGTCTTCTCCATAGCCACCCGGCTGATGCCTCCGGTGCTAGGAGCGCTGGTGGCACCGAAGGCAACCTTCACCTCGGTGCGACGCCTCCTGGATGCCCGAGCTCTCACGGACCGAATCACCGTCGAGGGGCACACGGCCCGGGTAGCGCAACTAGTGAAGCGCGGCACCGTGGTCTACGTCCCCACCCATTTGTCCAATATGGATTCTATCGTATTCGGCTATGCCCTTGAGCTGGCAGGGTTGCCTCCGGCCACCTACGGCGCCGGAAAAAACCTCTTCACTAACCCGGTGCTCTCCTTCTTCATGCACAACCTAGGCGCCTACAAGGTAGATCGCCGCCTTCGCCATACACTCTACAAGGATGTGCTCAAGGCCTATTCTTGTGTTCTCCTTGAGCAGGGCTACCACTCGCTATTCTTCCCCGGAGGTACTCGCTCTCGCTCCGGCGGCGTTGAGCGCAAGCTTAAGCTCGGCCTCGCAGGCACTGGTGTAGAGGCTTTCGCTCGTACCGTTCTAGCCGGACGCCCTCGCCGAATCTTCTTCGTACCCGCCACCATCAACTACTTGGTGACCCTGGAGGCCCAGACCCTCATCCACGACTTCCTCCAAGAAGCCGGCAAGTCTCGTTACATCATCGATGACGATGAATCTTCACGGATCGAGAAAGTAGTGGCCTTCTCGAACAAGATACTGAAGCACAACGAAGCGGTGATCATTCGCCTGGGCGAGCCGCTCGACCCCTTTGGCAACCTCGTTGATGACGATGGCAACTCCCTCGACCCCCAAGGGAACTCAGTCGACCCCATCTCTTACCTCCGCAACCGCTGGGGAGAGGTCACAATTGACCCAGATCGGGATGCCCAGTACACCCGGGAATTGGGTGAAGTTATCTGCGATACCTACCTGCGCCACACGGTCATCCTGCCAACCCACCTAGTGGCTGCTGCCATGATGAACCGCCTCCGAGAGGACACTCGCTCCGGTGATATTTTCACCTTGCTGCGAGCACGGCAGAAAGTAGGAGTCCCCTGGTCCCAGCTTGCTGGCGAGGTAGCCCAGCTCCGCGACCAACTCCGGGTGCAGGAGGAGCAGGGACGTGTGGTGCTAGGCCCCTCGGTACGCAATGGCCACGGAGACATGTTGTTGTCTGAGGCTCTACGGGCTTGGCAGGGCTCTCATCGCTCCCCAGTCCTGGAAGAAATCAACGGAGAGCTCTGGATCGGCGACGCTACCCTCATCTTCTACTATCAGAACCGGCTGGCTGCTCACGGTGTGGCCCTTGACGTCCTAACACCGAAGCGCGACCGAGGTGCAGCATGAGCAGGCGACTGACCGTGGCGGTGGTAGGAGGCGGCCTCTGGGGCCAGGCGCTGGCGCTAGCGGCGCTCCGAGCAGGGTCCCAGGTTACCCTTGTAAGCCGGCGCGAGCCTCCGCTGGTGGAGGGGCTCCAGCACGAGCGGGAACTGAGCACTGCGGCGCGCTCTCGGTTGATTGTGCTGGCAGTACCGAGCGCGTTGATTCTGGATGTGCTCCGGGAGCTAGGCCCCCGGCTGGATGGCGGGCACTTTGTGCTCCACGGGGTGCGGGGGCTGGTGGGAGACGAGCTGGCGACGATCTCCTCGCTGGTGCGCACCCGGACACCGGTGCGCCGAGTCGGGGCCTTGGGAGGCCCTGTGCTGGTGGACGAACTTCGCGCTGGAACACCCTCGGTAATGGTTGTGGGTTCTCACTTCCAGGAGATGTTGGAAGCCTCCCGGGAAGCCTTCCACCATGACGCGCTACGCCTCTACATGACCCGAGATCTAATCGGTCTGGAGTGGGCCTCGGCGCTTACTGGGCTTCTCTCCATCGCCGAGGGCTTTGCCGTGGCCTCCAAGGCTGGACCAGGGCTGATCGCAGCGTTCACTACCCGGGCCGTGCATGAGGCAGCCCGCATCACCGTAGCCGCTGGTGGGGAATACGACACCCTGCTGGGGCTGGCAGGCCTGGGAGACCTTCTCGCGGCGGTGAACCAGCCGGGGCGCCCCGAGGTGCTCCTGGGAGGCGCACTGGCGCAGGGTGCCACCCTCGATGAGGCGATCGCCCAGGCCGGCCTTCGTGTCGAGGCGCTGGGACTGCTGCCCAGGCTGGTACCCTGGGCCGAGGCCCGCAAGGTTCGTATCCCCATCGTCTCGGCCATCGCCGACGCAGTGCTCCGAGGGATCCCTCGGGAGGTTCTCATCCACCGGCTGATGACCGAGCCTCAGGCAGCCTCCGATCGCTCCCCACAGGCGAAGTAACCATAAGCGCTCCATGGAACCCACCCTCCCCGAAGCTTGCCAGCCCGCGGCTATCTGCACCCAACCTGTCGAGGCTAGACAGGAGGCCCCTCGGCTGTCTTGTTCCGGCTTAGCGTCGGAGCCTGGCGGAGAGTTTTTTCCTGGCATCCTCCATGGCCTTCGAGCTCCCACAGGCCGAGCGCGCCGCTTCAAGGGCCCGCAACGCCCGCCAGTCTCCTTCGGCCACCACCCGGTCGAGCACCGCACCCTTGTCATCACAGGAGGCCACTCGCAGCTCAAAAGCTACCCGCAGTGGTGCGCTGGCCCGGGCCAGCACCGCAGGCTTCTTCAGGATCTCCGTGGCCCGCGTCGCCGCCAGGGTACCTCCTCGCCGCTGCACCACATCGTAGAGCACGTCCAGCCCAGCCCCTCCAGCACGGTTCTCCAGCAGGTCAAACACATGGTCTGCATCCGTGCTTGGGTGCTGCCCCACGTTGGTCACCAGATCCACCACCGACGGGAGGAAGACCGGATCCGCCAGCGCCGCCGGTTCCAGCTCCACCACCTTGCGGAACGAGAGCCGCGCATTGGGCCAATCCTTCACATGGATCGACGCCTTCATCCGGATCTTCCACGGCGTTGCATCCTCTGCCGGGGGGGCGCTCGCCGCGGACGCTACGCCCACTGTGCTCGCCTCAGAAGCCGAAGGTGCAGGGAGCGGTACCAATACCACCGGAGTGCTCTGCGCCGACCGGGCAGGCTCCAGCGGCTCCAGGGGTGCGGTGTTGGGCTGCCCCGAGGCGACCACCTGGCTCAGATGGAGATGTCCCTGGCTTATAGCGAACATCCCTACGCCCCCCGCCAGGGCGACGCCGACCAGTACCCCGCCCAGCCAGGCCCGGGAGGGGGCCGGAGGCGCAGCGGGAGTGGCCGAGCCCCGGGCAGCTTCTCCCTCCGGCAGCAAGACAGGGCTGGTGGCGGAGGTCGAGGTGGAGGTTGACGCCCCTCCGAGGGACGAGGGGCTGGAGGCAGAGAGCGGTTCCGGCGCAGACGAAAGCTCCGGCTCGCGCCCCGACGACGGACCCTGCCGGGAGGAAACCACCTCGGCCTCCTGCGGGAAGGTGCTCGCCAGCAGATCGGAGGGGAGTGACGGGGTGGAGATCCTCCCCGGCGCCAGCGCCACCATCCCGCGGATCCCCATGGCATCATCAATGGCCTCGATCAGCTCCAGGGCGCTCTGGAAGCGCCTCGCTGGATCTTTCTCCAGCAGCTTCAGAGTCAACGCTTCGACGGCCGCGGGTACCTCGACCCCGGGGGCTCGCTCGGCGAAGGACGGCGGCGGCTTCGAGAGGTGGCAGCGAAACAGGGGCCCTGGCGCCGTCTCCTGGAAGGGATGGAGCCCCGTCAGCATCTGGTAGATCACCACGCCGAGCGCGTAGAGGTCGCTGCGGGCATCCACCATGTCCATGCCCATGGCGGCCTCAGGGGCCAGGTAAGCGATGGTGCCGAAGATCTCCCCCTGCTGAGTGATCCGCTCTGGCACCCTTGAGGAACGTTCGGACGGGGCGATGGATAGGCGCTCCTCCGCTAGCTTGGCGAAGCCGAAGTCGATGATCTTGACGATGTCGCGTCCTAGCAGCAGCGCTGGGATGGACGCGGTGCGGTTGCCGTCCAGATCCACCAGCATCACGTTATGCGGCTTGATATCCCGGTGCACCACCCCAACCTCGTGGGCCGCCGCGAGCCCCGCTGCCACCTGCCGAGCGATCCCCATGGCCCGATCCACCGGCAGCGCCCCCTCCTCCTTCATCAGGTCATAGAGCATCTTTCCCTTGATGTGCTCCATCACCAGGAAGTACGAACCGTCTTCCAGCTGACCAAAATCGGTAGCGGAGGCGATGTTGGGGTGGCTCACATTTGCACCCACGATCGCCTCCCGGCGGAAGCGCTCAACAAGCTGGGGGAGATCCTGGGCCCCCTCCTGGAGCACCTTGATGGCAACGCGCTTGCGCAAAAGCACGTGCTCGCCCCGGTAGACGGCACCCATACCACCGAAGGCGAGGAGGGCGTCCACGCGGTAACGCTGGGAGA
>JANWXX010000166.1 GCA_025057345.1 Polyangiaceae bacterium
CGTGGAGGGCGCGGGCCACCAATCCCTTGCCCACGCCAGTTTCCCCCAAGAGCAGCACCGTCGCATCTGTCCTTGCCACGCGCTGCATCGCCTCGTACACCCGTTGCATCGCAGGAGAATCACCAACGATATGGTTGTACGGCCCCCGCACCACTACGCCCCGGGGGGCACCGTCCGGTCGCAATGTCGTCCATTCAAAGGCCAGGGCGATTTGCCCCGCCAGCGCCGACAAGAAGGCCTCATCCTGAACGGAGAAAGAGCCCTCCACCTTGTTGATCACCTGAACCACGCCCCGGGTCGCTCGCCGGGCATCCAGGATGGGTACTGCTAGCATGTTGCGCGTATGAAACCCGGTGGCTCGGTCTACCTCTGGGTACCAGTGAGGGTTCTTCGCGGTATCCTCCACCAACACAGGACGACCAGTCTGGACTACGTGCCCCGCCACCCCCTGCCCCGGTGCAAGGCGGATCTCTCGGAGTTCAGGCAGATCTGCGATCCGAGAGCGTAGTTCCCCGGTAGCTGCATCCACCACGAACACCGTGGCCCGCTCTGCACCCAGCGCCGCTGCAACCCTCCGACCGATCTGCTGGAGTAGATCGTCCAACCCCACCTCTCGGTGGAGCATGGAGCCAAGATCCAACAGAAGCGAGAGCCGTTCGTCACCCACGCTTGCAGCTTAGCTGGCCTGCAGAGGGAGGGATACAGGCTGCGATAGGCTCTTCAAGATCCATCGATCCTGAAGTCCATCGAAACGAACCACCCGGAGCCACACCCTCGATGACGAGCCGGTGGATCCGGGTGTCTATCGCCTGGAGCTCACGTGTACAGGAAACCGCAGCGATCATCTTCTATCGCAGCACATCATCTGCCTCACCGGGAATGCAGGCTGGAGCTTGAGCTTCTCCAAGCGGTAGCGAGCCACCTACAGTTCTTGGTCGTGCATGCGTAGGCGCCCACTACCGGGAGCAGGCGGAGGCTTCCCGAGCAAGGACACCTCCAGTTCGTCGTCGATATCCATCGCCTCCTCCAGCACCTCCTCCAACCAGCGCCTTCGCTGGTTCTGGCTTCCCCCCCGGGGGGTACGTTTATCCTTGAAGGTGGTGGCCATCGCCCCGCGAGCCGCGAGCGCGAACGGATTGCGAAGAACCATAGAACAGGAACCAGGAGACATGACGGTACCTCCGGAAAGACACCCCAGGGACGCAGCAGAACAGGCCCCTCTGACACCCCACCATAGACCACCAGACACACTCTATCCTTGCCCTTCCTAGCCAATGCTTCACTAGGTACCGGGTTTGGTGGCACTTCAGAGCATAGCTCATAAGTAGGCTTCGCATAGCGTAGCAACCTGTCTGACCTCCCCTACCTCATGGTACGACCTTCTATGGCTCTCTTCGGCGACACCTTCTCGCACCTTGCGAGCGCCCCTCTTAATACCTCCGGGCGAGCCCTCAACAACGCCCGTATGGGAGAAGGCATCCGCCTGCTGGAGCGCACCCACCTGGAAAACGCCATCCAGCAGGGGTTGCAGGCCGTTGCCCAGGTAGCAGGAGTCCACGAGGATCAGGTGCGGGCGCTGCTCCCCCATGAGGAGCTCCAGGGTGCCCTCGACCGCCTTCAGAAACGACAAGAGAAAGCCATCCAGGCGGTGCGCCGCCAAGAGATGACCGTGGCGACTTTCGCCATGCCCAACGAGCTTCCCACAGCCCCCAGCGCCTCCGAGCAGCTCACCTCCCTCTCCACTGTCTTTGCCCGTGACAAGGAGATGGCTGCCAGGCTCCGGGATCTCTCCTTCGAGGTCGCCGCATGGGAGGCCCTCCTCAAGCGCTGCGCCTCCACCCTGGACAACAACCCCCAGCTCCTCCAGAGCTTCCGCCGCAAGCGGCTACTCCGACTCCTCACCACCTGGGGCCTGCTCGGTGCCGTGGTGACCCTCGCCGCGGCGGCAGCGCTGTGGGTGTTCCTCCGACAGCGGGAGCGCAAGGCCGAGGAGGAGCGCCAGGCCCAGGAGCGCGCTCAGCTTGCAGAGCTCCAGAGGAAGCTGCAAACTACCCTAGCGCTTCCGGACCCTTGCGCTCCCGACGGCCTCACCTCCGAGACTCTGGCCAGACTGAACGATGAGCAGAAAAGGCAGCTCGAAGCCCGCGCGAAGCGCTGCGAGGAGGTCAAGCAGAAGCTCCTGCGGGAGCAGCGCTGCGCCGACCTGGTCGCCCATGTCAACGGAGGTCAGTTCACCACCGAGGATGCTGCACTTGCCGGAGCCTCCAAGGCGACGCTCCGCAGACTTTCCAGCAAGGCCATCACCCCAGCGGACCTCAACCTTCCCCCCGACGCCATGCCCTGCGCCGGCACCGAGGCTGAATCCAAGCTCTGGGAGCTACTCGCACGGGTTGCCTCCGGAGGAGGACCTAACCTCTGGGCGCTCGCCGAGGGGGTCTCCCCAAAGCTGGTTGCTCCCCTTGCCGCGCCTGGTGTACTTCACCCATCTACGATCCTCGCCATCGCCTTCCGTTCAGAAAAATTGGCAACCCTCGCCCTCAAGACAGGACGAGAGGTAGACGCACGCAGGGCCCACGGTATGTGCGAACTCAAGGCAAAACTTGGGCAGGCACTGGCGCTCTCCTGCAAGAAGATCCTGAAATGACTGGGCTCATCCCTCGTCGTAGACCACCGTCCCTAGGTCTTCGCCCAAGCACACCCGTTTGATGTTCCCCTGCACCGTCAGCTTGAACACTCGGATGGGCATCCGGTTCTCCCTGCACAACGTCACCGCAGTCGCGTCCATCACCCCGATGCGACGCTCGATGAACTCCTGGTAACTCATCCTCCGGAACATCGTCGCGTCCGGGTGTCGCGCCGGATCCCGGTCGTAGATCCCGTCCACCTTGGTTGCCTTGAACAGCCCTGCCGCCCCAATCTCTGTGGCTCGGAGTGCTGCCGCCGTGTCCGTGGAAAAGAACGGATTCCCGGTGCCTGCCGCCATGATGATCATATTCCCCCGGTCGAGGTGCCGCAGTGCCCGCCGCCGAATGTACGGCTCCGCCACCTGGCGCATCTCCAGCGCCGTCATCACCCGCGTCGGTACGTTCTGCCGCTCCAGCGCATCCTGGAGCGCCAGCGCGTTGATTACCGTGGCCAGCATCCCCATATAGTCGCTTTGCGCTCGATCCATCCCCGAGGCTGCCCCCCTCAGCCCACGGAAGATGTTGCCTCCTCCCACCACAATCCCCACTTGTACCCCCAGCTGATAAAGCTCGGCCAGCTCCTTCGCGGTTAGCTCCATAATCCCTGGATCAAGGCCAAAGGCGTTGGCCCCGGACAGGGCCTCCCCGCTCAGCTTCAGCACGATCCGTCGGTAACGCAGGCCCGGGTGAGGGGCGGGCTGCTGGCCCACATCGTCGCGTTCTTCCACGGAGTCATCGCCTTAGACCCGGCCGCCCCGGAGCGCAACCCAACCCGCCCTTCCTCCCGGCGGACAGAAGTCCGCGGCTGGCCTCACCAGCGCCCTTGCCACCGCACCATCCCGCCCCCGGCCGTGGGCCCCACGTCGAGGGACGCCGTCTGGGGCTCCTTGCTCCGCGGCCAGAGCAGCCACGCCCCCAGCCCCGCCAGCCCGAGGATCGTCCCCGCTGTGCTGATCGTCCCCACCGTGCTCCCCAGGCCAGCGGCGTTCTTCCCGTCCTCGTCGGTGCAGGTCCGCGCGGCACGGTCGCACTTGCTCGCCACGGTGCTCTTGAGGCTCAGCGCCCAGGCCCCGAAGCCCAGCCCCACCCCCAGCCCCGCCAGCCCGGTCACCAGCAATGCCGTCGGTCCGGAGGAGGTCTTTTCCGAAACAGGAGGAGATGGCTTCTCCTCCGCAGGAACCAGGGGTTTCTTCTCCTCGGGGGGCTCCTTGGGCGAATTCTTCTCCTTCCACTCCGGGGGAGGCTTCTTCTCGTTTTTAGGAGGGGCTTCCTCCGCAAACGAGACGGAGATCATTCGATTCCGCTCCCCTTCCCGGATCAGAAAGGTCTCCTGCTTCTTCTTCCCGTTGTGCTCAAACAGGAAGGTATGTTCCCCTGGGTCCAGCTCGATGGCCTTTCCGTCCAGGCGATCCACCAGCGGGAGGCCATCCACCAGAACCTTGATGGCGCTGGTCTCCTTGCCGTCGGTTCCCATACCCGCGAACACCACCGTCGGGATCGCCTGCTGGACCTCGCTGCTCCACTGGACGCAGTCCGGAACCAGAAGTTGTGGACAGGTCGCCTGGGCACAGCGAGCAAATCTGGCCCGGGCCTGTAGCAATTTCCCCGCCTTCCGGAGATCCTGTCCTTCCCCGTGGGCCGCTGCGCAGGCAAGCTTCTCCTCGCTTGTCTGGCCGTGGACCGTCGCCGGGATCAGCCAGCAACCTGCCAGCCCAAGAAGGTGATAGACACGCAAGGGAAAATCCTTTGTTGGGAAGGAAGCTTCACAGACACTCTGGTTTGTATTTCTTCGTCCCATCGGCGCCGAGAACGTAAGGCGGGTTACAATTGACCCTTGGTTTGGGGGGAGACTCTGGTTTCTTGGCACCTTTGTCGCTCCCCGCTGGCACCGACGCCTTGGAGGGGGCCGTCGGGACCACCGGCAGGGCGGTCAGCGAGACGGCCGGCAGCGAGGCGCTGGACGCTACCGGAGCTGCGGCCGGAGCGCTCGCGCTGGGAGGGGGAACGACCGGCGCCTGGGTGCTGGTGGCGAGGCCCCTGGTGGGAGGCTCCGGGCTCGACAGGGCGGAGTTGACGAAGAAGGCGCCGACGCCCACCAGGGCAGCCAGCCCGAGAACTCCCCCTACCAGGAGCTTGCGGGGAGGCCCCGAGGGCCTGGGGTTGGTGACGGAGAACTGGGTGTGCCCCCAGGAGGGCTGGGTTCCTGTGCTCGGGCCAGTCTGGGAACCCCCCAGGTGCAGCGGCCCCATCAGGGTGGTGGGGAGCGAGCCGGAGCGCTCTGCCGGGACGATGCTGGGGCCTCTCCAGACCTTGGCCTTGTCCTGGGATTCGACCTCCTCGTCGTGGACGACCGGGAGGGAGCTGGAGCGCTCCAGAAGGTGCCGGGTACGCTGGAGGGAAATGGCGCCCTGCTCCGGGGAGAAGGGCACCAGCGCCGCCACCAGCTCGGCCACCGAGGAGAGACGCTTGGAGGGAGGGTTCCGGAGGCAGGCGAAGATGACTTGCTCCAGGGCTTCGGGGGCGTCCGGACGCAAGGTACGGAGGAGGTAGGCAGGGGCGGCGGCCTCGATCCGCTGCACGATCTGCACCATGTTCTCCTCGTGTCCCTGGAAGGGAGTTCGACCCGTGAGCAGCTCGAACAAGGTGACCGCAAGGGCCCAGACATCGCTGCGGGCGTCGACGCGCTTGGCGTTGGTGAGCTGTTCGGGGGGCATGTAGAGCAGCGTGCCCATCCCGGACGCCGACTGGGTCAGGAATCCGTCGTTGGCCTTGGCGATGCCGAAGTCGAGCACCTTGATGATTGGCTCTCCGGCGGCACGAGTGGTGAGGAAAAGGTTGGCGGGCTTGAGATCCCGGTGGATGATCCCCAGCGCGTGGGCCTCGGCGATGGCCTCGCAGGCTTGCATCAGGTAGCGGCAGGCGGTCTCGACGGGGAGCGGGCCTCGCTCTTCGAGGATCTTCTCCAGATCCTGCCCTTCGAGGTACTCCATGATCATGTAGGGGGCGCCGTTCTCCATCTCGCCCACGTCGGTGACCTTGGCGGCGTGCTCGCTCTGGATCTTGCACGCCGCCTGCGCCTCCCGGAGAAACCGAGCGTGGGCCTCCTCCTGCTCGCCCTTTTTCTTGTTCCTGGGCAGCAAGAACTTGATGGCGACCCGCTGATGGAGCTTCACATGGACCGCCTACACGACCACCCCCATGCCCCCCTCTCCGAGAACGCGCTCGACGCGGTATTTTCCCAGCAGGAGTTGACCGGGTTGGGTGCCTGGTAGGGGTACAGCCATGAGAGTGGTTCAAGGCTAGCGCACTCCCTACCCCTGGCACAAGATGACGCCGCCGAGCTTCCCCGCCCACCTCGCCTTGCTGGCCCGCAAGGCCGCCCGGGGCAAGCGTCACCGCCCCGAGGTCGCCCGTTTCCTCCTCGACCTGGATCGCTCCGTCGACGCTCTCGCTGCTGCCTTGCGGGATCGCTCTTACCGACCACGACCGGGGCGCCCCTTCCTGGTCCGGGAGCCCAAGCCCCGGTGGGTCTACGCACTCCCCTTCCCGGATCGGGTCGTCCAGCACCTGCTCATCGACGCCTCGCTTCCGGCCCTGGAGCCCTGGTTTGCGCCGCAGTCCTACGCCTGCCGCGTCGGCAAGGGGACCCACCGGGCGCTCCGCCAGGCAGCGGAGCTGACCCGCCGCTTCTCCTTCGTGCTCCAGCACGAGGACGGGGGATAAGGACGGGAGCGGGGACGAGGGGGCCAAGGCCCGCTGCCGGGCGCTTGCGGGAGCAGAGGCGTCTCCGCGGGCGGGGGGCCTGGGTGAGTGGGCTCGACCCGGACGAGGGTCGTGCCGAGGCGTCTCCGCGGGCGGGGGGCCTGGCCAAGCGCGAGTGCGGTGGACGAGGAGATTCCTGAGGCGTCTCCGCGGGCGGGGGGCCTGGCCCCGTGGATGGTCGTGCTGTCCTACAGGGGGTGAGGCGTCTCCGCAGGCGGGGGGCCTGGAGTGGGGCCGTCGGGGGGCCACGCCCCCCGATCCCCCCTTCCGCTCGTCCCCCTCCTGTCTCCCTCCTTCTTCCACCCCCTCCTTCGCTCTTTTCGTTGACACCTCACATCATTCCTTGTCATGTGGATCAACGTTGATTCGATACACCAGAAGAAGATCAAGGGTTCAAGCATCAAGAACCAAGGGCTTGGGGGCCATGTAGGTCTCTGCCCCCACATCCGTTCAGGGGATCCTGGCGCAACGCCACCCCACGACGCTGTTGCGAGTCGAGGGCGCGCGGCTACCGCTGCGGTTGGCCGCGCGAAGGTATTGGGCGTCTGAGTAGAAGTCGCCGCCCCGTACCACGCGGTAAGAGCCGCTGGTTACGTTGGCACAATTCTTGCAATAGCCCGAAATGGCGTACCATGAGATATCATACCAGTCAAGGGTCCACTCAAACAAACTTCCCGCCAGGTCCATCTGCCCGTACTTCCCCTTCCTCGCAGGCGTACTCCCCACCACCGGCAAGTCCGCCGCCTCGCAATCTGGGTGTCCTCCTCCGCTCTACAGGCACCCATACACCACCAGTGTCTTGTCCGGCGCCTTCAAGCCCCAGGGATACGGCCGGTTGTCGCTCCCGCCGCCGCGTACTCCCACTCCGCCTCCGTTGGCAGGAACCCTCCGTCCCAGAGCTCCCGGCCTCCACCGCGCTCACGCACGTCACTCCCCCCAAATCCACACCATCGCACTCCTCCGAACCCTCCCTCTTCCCGTCTCCGCACACAGGACCGCCTCCCGGACCCCCACCGCTCCCGGGCGGCACTACTCGGTAATCGTCCCCGAACTCTGCTCCGATCAGGTCCGCACACCCCGCACCACCAAACTCAGCAACCACGTTCGCTTCGTCTTCCTATCCCTGCACCCGAAGCAACTGCCTGTATCCAGTTGCTATCAACTCCGCACTTCAGGCTCCCTGTCGCCAGCTTGCCCACGACGCTGGACCAAGGAGGAACGGCCAAGTCAGCCTTCGCTGTGTCACCTCCAGCGCGGCCTGCGACACCGTTGGCCTGAAGCGCCCGGAGTGCTAAACGCCGTTGCTATCATGGCGGACGGCAACGATGGCAAGCAGCCTAAAAAATCCAAGGGTGAGTCGAAATCAAAGGCAACCTTTGTCCCCAAGGAGCGTCGCTTTTTGCCGGTCCGGGACGCACGCCTCAACGCCGCCCTAGGGGCTGGAGCGCTGGGTTCGATGCTGCTGGGAGCAGGAGTATACATCCAGTTCTTCCGCCCTGAGAACAACGTACTAGCGGTGAAGCTGGGCTCCCGGGTGGTAGAGCTAGCAGACAAGGGGGCCTACGTGGTGGGAGCAGGGGCGGTGATCCTAGCCCTGGTGATCCTGTTCGCGCCGGATTTTGAAACCGCCTTGCTGGTAGGAGATGGAGGCGTAGGAGTCGACGAGGGTGGCGACGAAGGACCCCAGCGCATCCTTTGGTGTGACATGGAGCAAATCTCCCTGTCCGGCGATGTGCTCATCGTCCGTGGTGACGACCGGAAATTTTCCGTGCCCCTCTCCTCTCAACCCCAGGCGGCAGCCTGGATCGTCCGGGAAGCCCAGGCGCGCATCCCCTCCATCCTCTCCCTCGACCCTACGGAGCGGGAGCGTATCCCGAAGATGGACGAGCAGGCCGGGGAGCACCGCAAGATCACCGACATCCAGATCGCAGGTCGCCGCTGCCGGGCCACCGACCGGGTGATCTCCTATGAGCCGGATGCCCGCCTCTGCCCTCGCTGTGGGGAGATCTACCTCAAAGACAACGTCCCCGGAGAGTGCCTTACCTGCGAGGGTCCTCTTGGGGACGCTGCCCAGCAGGTCTCCAGCTAACCGACCAACGCGAACCGAACTGACTGCACGAGGGCCCGACAACACTACACACTGCTCGCCATGGAACAGCTTCTCCTCACCTCTCGCGGTGCCTTCACCACTTTGGTCGAGGGCCCCGCCGAGGGTCCTCTGGTCCTCTTGCTCCATGGGTTTCCCGACATCCCTCATGCTTTCACATTGACGCAGAAACTGCTAGCAGCCGCAGGGGTCCGGTCGGTGGCACCGTTCCTTCGAGGCTACGACCCATCTCCCTTGGAGGGCCCCTACGATGTGGAAACCATCGCTGCTGACATCGAGGCGATGGCACGGAGCCTGAGCCCCTCCCGACCGATCACCTTGGTAGGCCACGACTGGGGAGCAGCTTGCTCCTACGTAGCGGCTGCACGCTACCCCTGGCGCTTCGACGCACTGGTAACGGTTTCGGTCCCCCACCCCCTAGCCTTCTTGGCAGCGCTGGCTCGCGACCCAGAGCAGCTTGCCCAGAGTTGGTACATGTTCTTCTTTCAGCCTCCCTGGCTCGCCGAGGCAACGTTGCGCTTCGGCCATTTTGCTTTCCTCGATCACCTCTGGAAGACATGGTCTCCCGGCATCACCTTGCCTCCGGACTACCTGCCCCGTCTTAAGCACTGCATGGACCGGAGCCTCCCTGCCCCTTTGGCTTACTACCGCTCCATGTTCCGCCCCCCAGGTGCGGCGCTTCGCCGCATCCTCGACCCCGCCATTCGGAAGATTGCCACCCCCACCCTCCACCTTACCGGAGACGCCGACCGCTGCATCAAGCCAGAGAGCGGCAACGGCCAGGAACGCTACTTCACAGGCCCCTTCCGCAGCGAAGTGGTAGCGGGGGCAGGGCACTTTCTGCCCATGGAGCGCCCCGCCTTGCTGGCCGAGCGTATTCTAGCCCATCGCGCTGCTCGCTGAACTTATCTCACCCAACCAACCTCCTGCGGAACCAATAAGGGCGCCATAGATCCCATCCAATGCCGCACTGTAGTCCTCCCACAACACCTCCTCTCCCTCGTACACCTCCAGCCACTCCCCAAGCCAAACTCAATTCCACTTCTACCGGCGAGCCTTCCCTGGAGCGAGGCCAATCTGCCCTCTTAGGCGAGCTGCTCTCTCTCCTGAAAATATCTGTAGGAGTTACGCACCCAGGGCCAAGTGCCTGGGAACACTGGGGTTTGCAAGAAAGGTCCGAACCGCCTCACGCACGGTGGACTT
>JANWXX010000167.1 GCA_025057345.1 Polyangiaceae bacterium
ATACGGTCTACAGGGGGTTGCTCTGGTCCCTGGCCCTGCTAGGGCTCACTCTAATCTTTGGTCGAGTGTTCTGCGGATGGATCTGCCCGTTCGGGACGATGCACCACTTTACTGCATGGCTGTTCCCTAGCCGCGTGGGTCGGGGAGCAAGCCGCGTCGAAGCCAACAAAACCCACAGCTATCAGCGGGCTAAGTACTATCTCCTCTACACCTTCCTGCTAGCGGCGGTGGCGGGAAGCGCCATCGGAGGGATCTTCGACCCGATCTGTGTGGCGGTGCGGGCCATCGGGCTAGGGGTGATCCCAGCGGCTCAATATGTGATTGGAGGGGGCCTAGGGCTAGCAAGCGAGTCGCAGCATCGATGGCTTCAATCCTTCGGTGACCGGAGCGCGGATCTGCTGGCAGCCCACGTTTGGAACAGCAAGCAGTTCTACTTCCACCAGACTTGGTTCATCTGCTTCCTCTTGGTGGCGGTGCTCTTTATGAACCGATTCATCCCTCGGTTCTGGTGCCGAGTACTCTGCCCGCTGGGGGCATTCCTTGGAGTATTCTCCCGGTTTGCCCTCTTTGGCATGGAGAAGGACCACGCCAAATGCACGGACTGCAACCTCTGCCTAGTCCATTGTCAGGGGGCAGATTCACCCCAAGGGGGGGTCAAACACCGGCAGGACGAGTGCCACATGTGCCTCAACTGCGAGCATGCTTGCCCTGAGGATGTAATCAAGTTCCGCTTCCTACCGCACCGGCGATCCACAATCCAGAAGCCGGACACAGACCGTCGTACCGCGCTAGCCGCCGCAGCAGCCGGGGTAGCAGCTATCCCTGCCATGCGGATCGCGGACTCCCTCGATGCCAACTATCATTCCCGGGTCATCCGACCCCCAGGAAGCGTCGAGGAGCGGGAATTTTTGGAGCGTTGCATCCGATGCGCCGAGTGCATGAAGGTTTGCCCCAACAATGCGCTTCATCCTGCGTTCTTCCAGGCAGGTATCGAGGGGCTTTGGACGCCTATCCTGATTCCTCGCATCGGATACTGCGAGCACTCCTGTGTACTCTGCGGCCAGGTGTGCCCCACAGGAGCCATCCAAAAGATCACCGAGAAGGAGAAGCTCGGTCTAGGGCAGCCCCCGATCCGCATCGGTACGGCCTTCTACGATCACGGTCGTTGCCTTCCCTGGTCCATGGCCACCCCCTGCATCGTTTGCGAGGAGTTCTGCCCCACCTCCCCCAAGGCCATCTGGGTCGAGGAGGCGGACATCCCCAAGCGCTCGGACAAGCCTGGTCCGAACGGTCAGGAGCCAGAGATGCTCACGGTCCATGTCCAGCGCCCTCATGTCGACCCCTCGCTGTGCATCGGTTGCGGGGCTTGCGAGAAGGTTTGCCCCGTGCAGGATCAACCCGCAGTGTACGTCACCAACGTAGGGGAGACGCGCTCCCGAACCAATGTGATCCTGCTGGAAGGGGAGAGTTACAACCGTACCTGACCGGCAGAGCGAGCAGAACAGCCCCTGCGGCATCGATAGATTCGATGCACGGCACTTCCTTCTCCCATCTCCCGGATCACTCCCTCGCCTGGGCTCGCTCACTGATCAAGGAGCACGGTCGAGATCTGGCTCGTCAGATTCGTCAGCGGGGGCTCTCGGCTCAAGAAGGTTTTGCTAGCGTGGAAGCTTGTCTCTGTGCTTTCTTGTCACTTCCCCAAGCACGACAGATTGCCTCCCAGGCCGATGATACCCGCCGCCTGATATCCCTGCTCCTTGGGGTTGTTGTACAGAGCATCCAAGTGCGAGGTGATGTACCTGCCATCCCAGGGCCCGCAGGAGAATTGGACCCCCGACCCATATTTGACCCTCGACTCATACGGCGCCTATTGCTGGAACCGCAGATGGGCGTCTGCGAGGAACTGGGCCTCTCGGCTCAGGACCAGGACGCCCTGCGCACCGCTTGCCTAGAGGCTCTCCCTAGCTCCCCGGAAGGAGTCGAAGACACCTCCCCATGGACCGAAGCATCCTTCGAGCAAAATCTCATCCAGGCAGAGAAGCCTGTGCTGGTGCACTTCGTAGCTTCGTGGTGCAAGCCCTGCCACATGATCGCGCCTTTCTTGCAGGAGTTGGCTTGGCAACGCCAACAGACCTTGCTGGTGGTCAATGTAGATGTAGAGAAAAACCCCTCCCTGCCGGTGCGCTACCAAGTGAGGGCGCTGCCCACCTTGCTACTCTTCCGAGAGGCGCGGGTGGTGGGGAGGCAGGTAGGTGCAGCTACCCAGTCTCATCTGACCACATGGCTAGACAGCGTGCTGAGGGGATAAAGACTTAACAGGTCGAGGCGAGCAGAAGCATCAGCAAGGCGAAGGTGGCAAAGCCAACGATAGCCACCCAAACGCCGATCTTAGCGAAGCGATGGAGGAACTCCCGGAACCAGCGGAGCACATAGGCACGGAGGAGCTTCCAGAGGAGGGCAAACAACTCGCGGATGATTTTCTTCACCCTCGTACCCTAGCGCAGCAGGGAGCAACGTGCATCTTCAAGGACTCACCGGTCGGCGACCTCGGGGGCAACCTGGGGAGAAGGCTCTGGAGGGGTTGCGGGGGAAGGCTCCTCTTCTCTAGGTTTCTTGGCACGAATCACGGGAGGGATAGCTGAAGCTACTTTTTTCGGCACCGACACGAGCCGATAACGGGGATTAGGGCCACCACGAGCTCGCTCAATGAGGCCGTCGGTACGCATGCGGTCGAGGATTGCCTTGATCTGCTCTCGGGTGTAAGGGAGCTTCTGCTGGAGTTCGGGGAGGTTAGGGGGAGCGTCAGCATTGAGGAACTGCAAGCGCAATTCATCAATCATAGCATCGGTGACCTCGATCTGGGGAGGAGGCGGACGGTCGGGAGGGGGGGAACCTCCGACCCCGGAGGGTTTCGCAAGATCGGTGGAAGCAGCGATCTTGTATCGTGTGCCACGAGCTTTCCCTTCCCGTGCAAGTCGACCACTGTCGAGCATTCTGCCAAGCGTTTCGCGAAGCTCGACGGGGTCTGCCTTGAGTCGGAGCTGGATTTCTTCAAAGCGGAGGCCATCCCGACGGAGCCGGACGATCTCGGTGATCCGCCGGGTAAGGGAGCCGGCGCCACGCTTGCGGGGAGCCGCCGGCTCCTCTCCGGATTGCTCCTGATTCGTTCTGGAGCGAGACCTAGAACGTGCAGTCTCGGGGGGTCGACTCCGGGCAGGTTGGGTTGGGGAGGAGAAGTTCCTGACAAGGTGGGGGAGTAGCGCCAGGATCTCCATGGAGTTCGCTTCGCGCAGGGCCTGGATAAGTTCCCTACTGAGTTTTACGACAAGGCGGTCTAGTTTATCCGCGAGCATCTGGCTCCTCTTGAGGGGAGACGAGGGCTTGTTTTAGGCGCAACGGTACGCTGGATTCCAGCAATCCTTCGCTCGTGTATTGCGAATACCGCACCGACATCCTTCTGTCGAGATGATTTGTTTCCCTGGGGAGCGCAGAGGGAAAGCAAGGGAAGGGACCGAACCGAACGGACCCGAAGGGGATGCAAAGATCCGTCAACTCCTTCGGTATGCACCAGACCGGGACCAGGAGTGTGCTACAGGGCTGCCATGGCAGGGCAAGGACCAAGGCGACCATGCGTTTCTACTCCCTGACGATAGCGACGATAGCGCTAGTGGTACTGGTAGCGGCCAGAGCAGAAGGCCAGCCGGGACAAGCCGGCTTGCAGCCTCCTGTCTTGCAACAATTCGTCGAGGCAGACTACCCACCGGAGGCAAAGGAGAAGAAATTGGAGGGGGTGGTGATCCTCCAGCTTGAAATCAGCGCTGAGGGGAAGGTGACCAGGGTAACGGTGGTAAACCCGGCAGGACACGGCTTCGACGAGGCGGCGGTGGAGGCAGCGAAGAAATTCGTGTTCCAGCCAGCGCTCCGAGACGGCAAGCCCATCGCGTCGAAGATCCCCTTCAAGTACACCTTCTCGTGGAAGCCTACAGAGGGCCCGGGAGACAAGCAGGGGGACAAGCCTGTCGAGCAGAAAGCAAAGCGCGCTATCTTGCGAGGTGAGGTGCAGATCGGTAACTCCAGGGAGCCACTGCAAGGAGCGCGGGTCAGGGTTACACCGACCGGAGGCGGAGCGGGCGTGGAGCTGACCACAAACACCAACGGCACCTGGGAGCTCTCAGAGCTTGCCCCGGGCAAGTATCGGGTGGAGGTCGAGGCGCCAGGCTACCAATCGCTGGAGGTGGTGGAGGAGGTTGAGACGGGGCAGGCAACGGAGGTGATCTACCGACTCCAGGCGGCGAACCAAGGCTTCGAGGTGGTCATCAAGGGCGAGCGACCTCCCCGGGAGGTGACCAAGCGGACCATCGAGCAGCGGGAACTCTCCCGCATCCCTGGAACCAACGGCGACGCACTGCGGGCACTGCAGAACCTGCCGGGGGTCGCAAGGCCGCCGGGGCTGGCAGGATTGCTGATTGTCCGGGGATCCGCACCGCAGGATACGCAGATCTTCGTCGGCGGGACATTGGTACCGCTGGTCTACCACTTCGGTGGTCTGAGCAGCGTCATTCCCACGGAGATGATCGAGCGCCTGGATTTCTACCCAGGGAACTTCAGCGCCCAATACGGCCGCGTCACCGGCGGGATCGTAGATGTCGGAATCCGGAGCCCCAAAAGTGATGGCAAGTACCACGGCCTTATCCAGGCGGACTTTATCGACGCTCGGGTGATGGCCGAGGGGCCCGTGCCCTTTCTCAAAAACTGGATGTTCATCGGCGGTGCGCGCCGGAGCTACGTCGACGTATGGCTCAAGCCGGCCCTTGAGGCCGCAGGCGCCGGCGTCACCACTGCACCGGTCTATTACGATTACCAGCTCTTCTTGGAGACAAGACCCACCAACAATTCCCAGGTTCGCATCGGGCTCTACGGTTCCGACGACCGGCTGGAGATCCTGATCAAAAACCCCGCTGCCCAAGATCCAACGCTGGGTGGAGACCTCGGGCTTCGCACCGGATTTTGGCGGCTCCAAGCAGAATACAAACACCAGCTCACCGACCGCCTCAGGCTGAACTCGGTGCTGGCTTACGGCTACAACACCATCAACTTCAACGTGGGGGCACTCTACTTCAAGCTAGACACCCATCCGGTCACTAACCGGCTTGAATTCTCCTACAAGCCCGACAAGCGGGTCACCCTCAACGTAGGTCAGGACATCCTCTACAATCCTTACGACATTGACCTACGCGCCCCTCAACCACCGCGCCCCGGCGAACCGGATTCGGGACCCTTCGTCACCCGCCCTCCCCGGGTCGTCAAGGAGAGCGGCTCGCTCTACCAACCGGCAGCCTTCGCCGAGGCGGAGATCCTCCCCACGGAAGGCGGGCGCCTAGTTCCGGGGGTTCGCCTCGATTACAATAAGGTCAATCAATCCTGGGATTTCAGCCCGCGCTTCAACGCTCGACAGATCGTTCGACCCCAGTTCCCCAAGACAACCCTCAAGGGTGGGATTGGAGTCTTCCAACAGCCGCCTCAACCCCAGGAAACCAACCCGGTCTTCGGCACCCCAGGCATCCGCTCCAGCCGATCCATCCACTATACCTTCGGAACGGAGCAGCAGATCACACGCCAGGTCGACCTTTCCGTTGAAGGCTTCTACAAGCAGCTCGACAACCTAGTCTCCCGCTCTCCGAACATCAATGGAACCGGATTCACCTACAGCAACCAGGGTTCCGGCTATGTGGTGGGTGGCGAGTTTTTGCTCCGCTACCGCCCGGATGCACGCTTCTTCGGCTGGCTAGCCTACACTCTGTCTCGCTCCACGCGACGAGCCAGGCCAGGGGAACCACTCAATCTCTTTCAGTACGACCAGACCCACATCCTCACGACGTTGGGGAGCTACCGCCTGGGTCGAGGTTGGGAGTTCGGTGCCCGCTTCCGTGTGGTATCCGGGCCCCTCGACACGCCCTGCGTCGGCGGGATCTACAGCGGTGCAGCAGGTTCCTACGCTTGCATCAGCGGCGCTCCCTTCAGCGAGCGCCTCCCCACCTTCCACCAGCTCGATCTACGGGTAGACAAACGCTGGGATTTCCAAACCTGGAAGCTCAGTTTGTACTTGGACATTCTCAACGTCTACAACCGAGGCAACGTGGAGTCCTTGGACTACAACTACAACTTCACTAAGCGCATCTACCAGACTGGGCTCCCGATCATCCCTAGCCTGGGCATTCGAGGAGAAATGTGATGCTTCGCCGGGCCTCTCTTCTCCCCTTGTCCTTCGCAATCCTTACCTCCTGCGGCAATGCCTTCGAGCCAGCATCCTCCATCCAGTCCCTGCGGATCCTCGCGGTACGCAATGAGGAACCTTACACTCCTCCCGGTGGCACTGCTTCCCTAAGCCTGCTCTATTTTGACGGATCGCGGCGCGCCTTCGACGCCCAAGGGAATCGGAAGCGAAAGCCACAAATCCTCTGGTTGGGAGGCTGTTTCAACCCACCGGGAGATCTCTATTACGGTTGCTTCCCCATCCTGGCGCAGCTCTTTGCCTCCCGGGGACAGAGCCCTGGTGCCCCTCCTCCCGGTGAAGTCAACCCCCTTGAGTACATCAGTTTCAACGAAACTTTCCAGCTGAAGATTCCCAAGGATATCATCGCCCGGCGCCCCCCCGAAGAGCTAGACGTATTCCAGACTCAGGGAATCCCTCCTTACGGCCTCTCCTACGTGTTCTTTGCCGTATGCGGAGGTGAGATTCGCCCGGTTCCATCCGAAACCCCTAGTGGACTCCCCCTCGGCTGTTTCGACAAGGAAACCAACGAACGTCTTGGGGAAGATGACTTTGTCATCGGCTACCTGCCCATCTACTCCTTCGAGAAGATCACCAACAAGAACCCAGTGATCGAAGGCGTCCAGTTCGAGGGGGTTCCCGCCATGAACAGGCCTTGTACCGAGGGCTGTGCCCAAGGGAGCCGCTGTGGTTCCCAGGGTGTCTGCATCCCGGTGATCCCTCACTGCACCGAGCGCAAGGTTGACGACTGTCCGACCTATAAGATCAAGCCAGTGCTCATGCAGGAGAAGAATGTCGAGAAGGATGAAGCTGCCCCCCCCTTCAACGGTCGGATCCCGGACGAGGTGATCTGGGCCTCCTTCTATGCCTCCGACGGCACCTTGAAGAACGACACGGCCCTAATCAACGACGCCAACAAAGGCTGGGTCTTCCACGATGCCGAGGGCACTCGTTGGAGCGCCCCTAATGCTACTGCCGGTGAATCCCGGGTATGGATCGTCGTCCGGGACAACCGAGGCGGCACCACCTGGACCTGGCAGGACATCTACGTTGAATGAACAAGAGCCGAGGCTTAGCCACCTGCACAGACGGGAGGGCGCCTCAGGTGCCAGGGGCGTGCCTCCTCTAGTTGGGCCGAAACCCGGAGCAGGGTGGCTTCCTCCCCAAAAGGACCGGTGAGCATGACCCCAATCGGGAGGCCTTGCGCATTCCAAAAGAGTGGAAGACTTGCCGAAGGAAGCCCAGTTACATTGGCCAGAGGCGTGTACGGGAGGAAGGAGAAAGTCTTGGCAGCCATAGCTTGGACGAGGGGTTCCAGCTTGAGGATAGGAGAGAGGCGTGCGGCGACAATCAACTCTTGGAGGCGACGCTCCATCTCTGAGGGCTGGAGCTGACCGATACGGGGTGGGGGAAGGCCCAACGTGGGGGAGAGGAGGAGATCATAGGTCTCGAAGAACTGAGCCATACGAAAACCAAGAGCCTGGATGTTGAGACGAGCCTGCTGAAAGCGGGTAGCACGGATGGTGCGGCCTAGCATGGCTAGCAGCAGCGTGGTCGTCTCCAAGGTATCCGAGGAGGGCTTGCGCCCAGTGGAGCGTTCTGCTTCGTCAAGGTCGAGGGCCGTAGCCACAGAAACCAAGACGACGAAGTCTGCAGCGAGGGCAGAAGGAGAAACCGGCAAGGTCGCCTCCTCAACCTGGTGGCCAAGGGATTCGCAGAGGCGTGCGACATCCTCTGCGGCGGCGAGCACGTCCGGGTGGGGATTGCCCGGAAGCGGGGGAGCTTTGCACAGCGCGATACGGAGTCTTCCGGGGGGAGCACCAACTTCCTGAAGGAAAGGCCGAGAAGGCGTTGGAGCATCGTAGGGGGCGCCAGGCTCATAGCCACAAGTCGCATCGAGGAGGGCAGCACTATCACGGACTGAGAGGGTGAGGGCATGCTCGACGGCAAGGCCCATCCAACCCTCACCCCGGTCGGGCCCCGGAGGAGTACGACCACGAGTGGGTTTGAGCCCGAAGACACCGCAGCAGGCCGCGGGGATCCGAATGGAACCACCGCCGTCGCCTCCGTGCGCCATGGGAACCATGCGGGCCCCCACCGCAGCTCCCGCCCCACCACTGCTGCCGCCCGAGGTATGGTCAGTGGACCAAGGGCTGCGGGTAGGCCCATGGAGAACAGGTTCGGTGAAGGGGGTGAGGCCAAGCTCGGGAGTATTGGTCTTGGCGACGAGTACCAGACCTGCGCGGCGGTAGCGCTGGATCAAGGTTCCCTCATACCTGGGGATCTCCTCGGCAAAGAAGCGGCTTCCTCGGGTGAAACGGACCCCGGCGACAGGCTGGGCAAGATCTTTGACCAGAAACGGCACGCCGGTAAAAGGTCCCTCGGGGAGCCGACCCTGGGCCTCTTCCCTAGCCCGTTCGTACATGCGGGTAACGATTGCATTGAGGCGAGGGTTGACCTCCTCAATGCGGGCGATGGCGGCATCGATCAGGTCAAGAGGAGAGACTTCCTTCTTGCGGACGAGCTCCGCAAGGCCGAGGGCATCGTAGGCGCCGAGGTCGATGGCAGACACGAGCGCAGCATAGAAGGTTGGCAGAGTGCTGTCAGTGCTCGTCCGCTCAGCTCACTTTTTGTTGGCAAAGCCACCGCTGCTCAGCTCGGCAAGCACCAATTTGGAGACGCTTTTGAGGGTTTCGAACACGCCATCACCCTTGTGGGCGATGGCCTCGTGGTCCGGGACGCCACGGGGGTTGAGGGTGGCACGGAGATGCTCCACCGGAAGGATGTCGGGTAGGTCTCGCTTGTTATATTGAATCACGAAGGGGATCTTTTCGAGAAGGAGGCCATGTTCCTTGAGGTTCTCCTCCAGGTTCTCCATGGACTCAATGTTGGCTTCCTCGCGCATCTCCTGAGAGTCTGCGACGAAGACCACGCCGTCGGCCCCCCGGAGGATCAGCTTGCGGCTGGCGTCGTAGAAGACCTGGCCAGGCACCGTGTAAAGCTGGAGTCGGACCTTGAAGCCCCGAACGTTGCCCAAGTCGATGGGGAGGAAGTCGAAGAAGAGAGTTCGTTCGGTTTCGGTCGCCAGGGAGATCAGTTTGCCCCGGTTTTCCGGGTTGGCGCGATCATAAATGTACTTCAAGTTCGTCGTTTTTCCGCAGAGACCAGGCCCGTAGTATACGAGCTTGCAGTTAATCTCGCGGCTCATGAAGTTGACGAACGGCATCGATGGCTTTCCTTGGGTTATTCAGCGTAGCTGACCAAACCGGGGAACTGCAACAAGACCTGCAGACTACCCCATATCACATCGCAGCCCGAGAAGAACGCGAGCACGCGCAGGGGACGCTGGTTCCCGCCCGAGTTCGCGGGCATAGGCTGCCGCTCGTGCCACGAGAGGGGCGCTCCCCGGAGCCAGGATCCCCTTGTCA